>RDXH01000261.1 GCA_004292745.1 Oscillatoriales cyanobacterium
AGTGACTCAACGCGCCCGCTCACAATGCGAGTATCGATCTAGAAAACATTGCTATTATCCATCGCAATAACTCGATCGATACAATATACCTGAAAAAAGGAACTTAAATATCCAGCGATACATGGTTTATTGAAATAAACCTTGCCTTTAGTATGCTTAAATAAGTTTATACCAATTTAAGGTGAAGTTGCATATATCTCGATCCCCCTCGCATCCCCCTTAAGAAGGGGGAATTTGAGAAGAATCTTATCCCCCCCTCCCACCAGGGGGGTTAGGGGGGATCAGAATTCTATGCAGCCTCATAAAAAATTGGTATTAGACACTCATTAACCAGATTTAAACCAGTGAACTTTCAATCAGTCATTGCCACCTTAAACAAATTCTGGAGCGATCGCGGTTGCCTGATCGCCCAATCCTACGACACAGAAAAAGGTGCAGGAACCATGAATCCCCACACCTTTCTCAGAGCAATTGGCCCCGAACCTTGGTCAGTCGCTTACATCGAACCCTGTCGCCGCCCCACCGACGGACGTTATGGCGAAAATCCGAATCGCTTTCAACATTACTATCAATATCAAGTCTTAATTAAACCATCTCCTCCTAATATCCAAGAAATCTATTTAGACTCCCTGAGAGCATTGGGAATTATACCAGAAGACCATGATATTCGTTTCGTAGAAGACAACTGGGAATCTCCTACTTTAGGAGCTTGGGGTGTGGGCTGGGAAGTCTGGCTCGACGGTATGGAAATCACTCAATTTACCTATTTTCAACAGTGCGGTAGCATTGATTGTCGTCCGGTTTCCATTGAAATTACCTACGGACTAGAACGGCTGGCAATGTATCTCCAAGAAGTAGATGCGATGACCAAAATTCAGTGGAAAGATGGCATCACTTACGGCGATGTTCACCTGCAAGGAGAAATTGAACAGTGTACTTATAATTTTGAAGCTTCAAATCCTGAATTGCTGTTTACTCTATTTGGTTTGTACGAGCAAGAAGCCGAACAATTGACTAAGAAAGGATTGGTTTTGCCTAGTCTTGATTATGTGCTAAAATGTTCGCATACTTTCAATTTATTAGATGCTAGAGGTGTGATTTCAGTAACGGAAAGAACTCGCTACATTACCAAAATTCGTAACTTGGCGCGACGGGTGGCTCAGCTTTATTTGGAACAGCGCGAACATTTGGGTTTTCCTTTGGATAAAGCTCTGAAGGTTTGAGCATGAAGAGGGGCGCGACACGGATATACCGATTAATTTAGTTGCGATCGCCCTGGAGTCATACCAATTTTATCGGTCCTTGCATAGAATTCCGATCCCCCCTAACCCCCCTTAATAAGGGGGGGACAAGAATCGGATATTTCCTCTTTTTTCCCCCCTTGGGGGGGGTAGGGGGGGGTGGGGATGGGATGGAGAGCGAAATATGTACAATTTTTTGAGATATTTTAAATTAATTCAATGCCAAATTATTCTGAAAATCATCCAGAAACCACTCCTCAATTACGAGTTGATAATGTAAGTTTTAAAACACCGATCGCCTCCAGTTACTTGCTGGAAAATATATCCTTTGAGGTAACTGGGGGCGATCGCGTGGCGATTGTTGGCCCTTCTGGTGCGGGGAAAACTACCCTGTTGCGGCTGCTAAACCGACTTAGCAGCCCTACCAGTGGCTCGATTTATCTGGAAAATCAGGAATATCGACAAATTCCGGCGATCGAACTTCGCAGACAAATCACCCTTGTTATTCAAGAATCGAAGCTGTTGGGAATGTCTGTGCGAGAAGCACTCGCCTATCCTTTGAAGCTGCGGGGCGTGAATCAATCAAACATTGCAGAGAGAATTAGTGGGGCGATCGCACAATTGCACATACCCGAAGAATGGCTGACACGCACGGAATTGCAACTCTCAGTAGGCCAAAAACAACTGGTGGCGATCGCACGGGCGATCGTCCTCCAACCCAAAATCTTGCTTTTAGACGAGCCCACATCCGCCCTAGATGCCGGCAAATCCCACCACCTGATGCAGGTACTCACCGAGTTAACCAACAGCAAAATCACTATTTTAATGGTAAATCACCAATTAGAATTAGCTCAGGAATTTGCAACCAGAGTTTTATATTTACAGCGTGGTCAACTCCTGGAAAATTCTATTTGTACTAAGATGAATTGGGGGGAAATGCGGCAAAATTTAATCAAAGCAGAAACGGAAGCACAACAAGAATGGTGAATTTTAAATCAACGGTAGAAGATTGTTTAGTTGTTGCTGATGCTTCCTTTTCGGAACACTTATATTTATTCCGGTTGTATCGGAATGATTAAACCTTACTAGGACACAGAGGACACAGAGAAAGAGAAGAAAGAAATAATAATTTCGTTGTCAACGGATTTGATATTAAATATTACTTAAACTCTCTATTCTCTAGCCTATGAAAGTGAGACCTACAGGAGGACTAAACGGATTTGTCATCGGAATCTGTTGCAGATTTAGATTTGCTCCGCCCTGAATGCGGGCTATTGTATCTCCCGATGTTTGAATTAATAAGTCTCCCCCTGATGGACTGATGGTAAGTTGATCGAAGCTTTCCGCAAGTTGGAGATAATCTTTTCCTTTTTCAAAGTTGACAATCCTGGCCTCACCACTCCCCGCATAGAAACTAATCCGGCTGAGAAAATTACGTCGGCCATTGGGAACACCATCTCCGAGGACGAAGTAATCAGTACCAGCAGTGCCGATTAATGTATCGAATTCATTAGTCGTCGTAAAAGGCTCTCTCAAGATGTCATCCAATTTCAAAGTATCATATTTATTCTTATTAATACCAAAGGGTGGATTAGGGCCGGCGAAAGCTACTTGCAGCCCTGTAATTTGATTTTTTCCGGCTGTAAATCCCGTGACAATATCATTACCATTAGTTCCCGTAAAAAATCCGAATCGAATTGGCTCAAATTGCCCAAATTTTAGATAATGTTCTCTACCAGTTTTTAAAACTCCAGTCGCCACAACTGCCGCAACATCTGGGTTATCTGACAAGTAACGCGGTTCCAAGAAACTTGTCCCATATCTACCTTCTGTGTTTCCGAATTTGATAAAGTGCTGAAAACCAGATTTAAAAGTTCCACTTTCGACGAAGGGAATTATATCGGGGTGGCGCTTTAAGTAAAAAACTTCGTCGTAGTCCGGTGATACTCGCGTGCGACCTTCTTCGTAACCAAACTGGATCAAGTGATCTAAGCCTGAAACAAACTGTCGATTTGGGTTGGTGGCAGTGCGAATAAAGGGTGCAAGGTCTTGATTTTGAGCTAGATAGGTATCTTCGTCAAAATACCGCGATATTTTGGTGAGGCCGGCGGCTTGACCGAATTTTTCAAAGTGTTCTCTGCCAGATTTGATGATTCCTGCATCAATGGCTGGTTTCAGCCAAGGATAGGAGGCAAGGTAGTATTTTTCGTCAAAAATTGCGTAGTTAGCCATATTGTTTTTACCAAGGTTTTGATGAGTTTGTTTGTGAATACTAATTAGATTTTCATCAACTCGATCGCTGCTCAGGAATTTACATAATCAAGAGGCTATTAACAGGTTTTAAGTTCCTGGTAAATTATCAATTTTTGTAACAAATAATTGTTCCTAAATCTTGATGAGAAATTCATAATTTATATGTTTTTACCTCTGCTAATTCCTCTATCGCAAGTTTTATTTTTGCTACCAAATTTGTAAATTTTTTGCTGCTAGCTGGGTAGATTTGGGATTATTTCGCGATCGAACTCATAGATCATATAAACGTAAATATGTCAAGTAAATTTATGTAAAGAAGATTTGGAGTGTTTGCTCAAGGAATTTGTAAAAAAATGTAACTAAAAATTGGCCTAAATTTGTCGAATTGTGTCATGTGCAGGCTCAAATCACCTAATGGCAAGCGTTTTCTGGTAAAAATGCTTATGGGATAGAAAAATTCCCGATTCTGAAAAACAGCATCTTAAAGGAGCCTAACCGGATGTTCACTCACGTCAAGCCCACCATTCGCCACGTCGTGCCGGAAAACTTGCAGGGGCGATCGCTCCTGAAGGTGGTCTATGTCGTACTCGAACCGCAGTATCAAAGCGCCCTGTCGGCGGCGGTTCGATCGATCAACAACAAAAATCCGAATCTGGCGATCGAAATTAGCGGCTATCTGATCGAAGAACTTCGCAGCCCGGAAAACTACGAAGCTTTCAAACGGGATGTCGCTGATGCCAACGTATTTATTGCTTCTCTAATTTTTATCGAAGATTTAGCCGAAAAAGTGGTAGCGGCGGTGGAACCGGTGCGCGACAACTTGGATGTCGCCGTGGTTTTCCCGTCGATGCCTGGGGTGATGCGGCTCAATAAAATGGGCAGTTTCTCCATGGCACAGTTGGGACAAAGCAAAAGTGCGATCGGCGAATTCATGAAAAAACGGAAGGAAAAATCCGGTAGTTCCTTCCAAGACGGAATGCTGAAACTGCTGCAAACCTTGCCGAAAGTCCTGAAATATTTGCCTATTGACAAAGCCCAAGATGCCCGCAACTTCATGCTGAGTTTCCAGTATTGGCTGGGAGGTTCCCAAGAAAACTTGGAAAACTTCTTGCTGATGCTGTCACAGAAATATGTCTTCAAAGGCCAGGGGGCAACCACGGGGGGATTGCCCCTACAATACCAAGAACCTGTTGTTTACCTAGACATGGGGATTTGGCATCCTTTGGCACCGTGTATGTTTGAGGATGTTAAAGCATATCTGACCTGGTTTAATGCCCGCACAGATATTTCTGCGGATGTCAAAGATCCCCTCGCACCTTGCATTGGTTTAGTGTTGCAACGCACTCACTTAGTGACAGGAGATGACGCGCACTATGTAGCAATGGTGCAGGAATTGGAGGCCATGGGCGCGAGAGTGATCCCGATTTTTGCAGGTGGTTTGGACTTCTCGAAACCAGTCGAAACTTTTTTCTTGGAAGTTGGGGCTAAAGGTGTTGCACCTCTGCCGATTGTTGATGCGGTGGTTTCTTTGACTGGTTTTGCTTTGGTGGGTGGGCCGGCGAAACAAGATCACCCGAAGGCGATCGAATCTTTGAAGAAATTAAATCGCCCTTATATGGTGGCTTTGCCGCTGGTTTTCCAAACAACTGAAGAATGGGAAAATAGCGATCTAGGTTTGCACCCAATTCAAGTTGCCCTGCAAGTGGCGATTCCTGAGTTGGATGGTGCGATCGAACCGATTATTGTGTCGGGACGTGATGGGGCAACTGGAAAGGCGATCGCCCTTCAAGATAGAATTGAGGCGATTTCCCAGCGCGCCATGAAATGGGCTGTCCTGCGCCGCAAACCGAAATTAGACAAGAAAGTTGCCATCACAGTTTTCAGTTTCCCTCCTGACAAA
>RDXH01000262.1 GCA_004292745.1 Oscillatoriales cyanobacterium
TTTTCGAGGCCAGCAATTTTTGGCCTTTATGGTTGGTAAAACCCGCCCCTACGGTTCCTTGCTTATTTCCCATCCAATCTGGGGACTCCTTCCAAAAAAATGCCGCTCAACATTAACTCAGTCATTCTATCTAATTTGCCACTTACTTTAAATTTTTGATCTGTTTGAAAGCGCTCAATGTCTGCTTTCAAATTGCTGCTATTATATCCCAACTTACTCAAATAATCCCTAGCTTGTTTGTCGTTTAACAAGATATCCGCAGGACGAAAAAGTGGCACGTATTGCTCCCGCCAAATCTGGGCAAAAGTTGCTCTGTCTAAATAAAAAATTCTGCCCCGCGCCGGATCGCCAATGGTAGCAATATTATTATTAATTCCCAATAAAGCGACGGCGTGGGGAAGTTTACGAGGGCCGTCAAATAGCCAAACTGCTAATACTCCGGGGCGATTAATTTGCTGTATTTGCTCCCAACTTGGAGTCAGTTCAATTCCTTGCATTCCTAAAGCTCTTGCTGCTATAATTAACTGGGGCATGGAAGTTCCCAAACGACTGGTTCCGGCCTCCTTAGCTACACTTGATTCCGTCGCATTCATTCCCCACCTTCTCAATACTGTTGCTAGGGCTGCGGGAGCACAACTGCTGTTAGATGTTTGGCGAAATACACCGTTGGGCTGCAAATTGTCAATTAAATCAGCATAAATTGGTGCCATGAAATAGGATTCAGCGCTGGTAAATCCGCCCAATCCTAAGCAGCCAATTAAGATGACGGCAATTACTTGCGATCGCGCTGTCAACCAACTTATACTCAAGCCAATACCGCAGACTCCCATCAACATTACTCTGAGCAAAGTCCAAGTAACTCGCATCCCGTGCCCGCGCCACTCGATCGGCAAAGCTGGCATTTGTGGCAGATTTAGAGCCAGTAGCAGCAAGCCAATATAAAAACCTAAAAACAGCAGGGCGATCGCATTTCTGCCCTTAAACAAGTCATTAGCAGTAACGGACGATCGAACTAACACCCGCCCGAAGCGCATTCCCCAGACTAACAGCACCGAACCCAGCACCAGCGTCACAAGTATTTCCATAAGTTCAGAATTTGGTCGCTTAACTAGGTTTTAACAGGTTTGGCGATCGACTTGCACCCAAATATATTGAAACAGACTGACATATCCCTTGTAATTCTAACTCACAACCCGTTAAAGTAAATAAAAAACAATTAAGTCGCTCAATATATTCACCCTCTAGACGATCGCAAATTTTATTAAGCCTACCCACTAAACAGCGATAAAAGCTCGCCAGACAAGCAAATATTCACCAAAAAACTATGCCAGCAACAGCCGCCAACGATGTATACGTAGCAGAGCAATATTGGCACTACCTAGAAATATCAAATGTTGCAACTATATTAGAAACCAACATAGACAAAGGTTTAGAACCGAGCGAAGCTGCCATTCGCCTACAAAAATTCCGACCCAACGAAGTAACATTTAAAACAGAGAAACCCACCTGGTTAAAATTTATCCTGCAATTTAACCAACCACTGCTAATTATCTTGCTGAGTGCAGGTTTAATCAAAGCACTGATAGGAGAATGGCTCAACGCCAGCGTAATTTGGGGTGTCACAACTACCAACGCGATTATCAGTTTCGTCCAAGAAGCTGGGGCTGAGAAAAAAATCGAAGTCCTAGCTAAAGCTGTTACCACACAAGCTACAGTGATTCGGGGCGGCAAAAAATTAAGAATTCCCTCAAAAGAACTGGTTGTTGGCGACTTAGTAACCCTGACTTCCGGTGACAAAGTACCGGCAGACTTGCGCTTAATTAAAGTTCGTGACTTGCAAATAGACGAATCGAAACTTACAGAGGAATCTGTTGCTGTCGAGAAAAAATTAGGACTATCTGGAGACTTGGTGCTACCAAAAGAAACGCCCATAGCAGAACGGGATAACATGGCCTATGCTGGCAGTTTTGTCACTTTTGGGCAAGGTAGCGGCATCGTAATTGCGATCGCCAATCACACCGAAACCGGCAAAATTTCCCAACTATTAGATAGACACATCGATGTCACCACGCCCTTAACCCGCAAATTTAACGAATTCAGTCAAAACACGCTGTTATTCGTGTTAGGAATGGCAACCTTGACCTTCGCAGTCAGATTGGGGAAGCCAGTTCCTGTAGGGGTTTCGGCCTTTAAAGAAGCAGTAGAACCGGCAGTCGCGCTGATCGTCGGTGCAATTCCCCAAGGCTTACCCGCCGTCATCAGCGTTACCCTAGCCGTCGGCGTTTCCCGGATGGCATCTCGCCACGCGATCGTCCGCAAATTTCCCACTGTAGAGACCATAGGTGGCGCTACAGTGGTCTGTTCCGACAAAACCGGAACTTTGACAGAAAACCAGATGACGGTGCAAGAAATCTATTCTGGTGGCCAATCCTACTTGGTTACGGGTACGGGATACAGCCCCGAAGGGGAAATTCAACTCAACAAACTCCCAATTAATGTTAGTTACTCTCCTACTTTGCAAGAATGTTTGCAAGCCGGAATGATTTGCAACGACTCTCACTTGGAATTTAAAAATGATGATTGGATTGCGATCGGATCTCCGACAGAAGGAGCGTTAATTACTGTTGCCAAAAAAGCTGATTTTAGTCAGCAAGTTTTGTCCAAGTCAATGCCACGGCTGGATTCAATTCCCTTTGAATCTCGGTTTCAATACATGGCGACGCTGCACCAAACTCCCACTGGCAAAGTTTTGTATGCCAAAGGTTCGATAGAATCGATTCTGAGCCGCTGCGGTTCCAGTCTCGACACTCAAGGAAATTCGGTACAAGTCGATCGCCAACAAATTCACTTTTCTGTCGAGGAAATGGCGCAGCAAGGCTTGCGCGTCTTAGCTTTAGCGAAAAAGTCCGTACCCGAAAGCCAAAATTCCGTCGATCGCGCTGATTTGGAATCTGGGCTAATTTTCTTGGGAATCCAAGGTATGATTAACTCGCCCAGGGCTGAGGCGATCGCGGCTGTTCAAGCTTGTCAAACGGCTGGAATCCAAGTCAAGATGATTACCGGCGATCACATTGCGACAGCTAAGGCGATCGCCCGTCGCATGGGATTCCGCAAAACTAAGCACAACAGGGAACTTGTCGCCTACACAGGTGCTCAACTCGCCGCAATGGACAAAAACGAACTCGCCGAAGCTGTAGAAGCTGGTTCAGTTTTTGCCCGTGTCGCCCCCGAACAAAAACTCCGCCTAGTAGAAGCTTTGCAACTTCAAGGCGAAATTGTGGCGATGACGGGAGACGGTGTTAAGGATGCACCAGCCCTCAAACAAGCCGATATCGGGATTGCGATGGGTAGCGGTACGGAGGTTTCTAAGGAAGCCGCCGATATGATTTTGACTGATGATAACTTTGCGTCGATCGAATGTGCGATCGAAGAAGGGCGATCGGTTTACAAAAATCTGCTCAAAGCAATCAGCTTTATTCTCCCAGTCAACGGCGGAGAATCGATGACAATTTTGCTCAGCACACTACTGGGCCGAGAATTGCCGATTTTATCGCTACAAATCCTCTGGTTGAATATGCTCAACTCGATTACGATGACTGTACCGCTGGCTTTTGAGCCGAAGTCTCCGGGAGTGATGCAGCAACAACCGCGATCGGCAAATGAACCTTTGCTCACCGGTAATCGGATCAAGCGGATCATCGCGATTTCTCTTTACAACTGGACTGTGATTTTCGGAATGTTTGAATGGGTGCGTCAAGCGGAGTGGGGGACGATCGAACTCGCCCGCACGATGGCCATTCAAGCTTTGGTAATGGGCAGAATCTTTTACCTATTGAGTCTCAGCCAGTTGTTGCCTTCTTTGATTGCTAAATTCAGCGGTTCTAAGGAAGAAGTTAGCGGTGCTCCCGCCCTTGCTGTGGGAATTGTTTTGGCGATGCTTTTGCAGATTGTCTTTGCTAATTCTCCGTTTATCAATAACATATTTGAGACGGCTCCGATGAACTTAGATCAGTGGCTGATTTGTTTCGGTGTAGCGCTACCAATGATCGGTGTTGCTTTGTCGGTCAACCGATTTGACCCACCCAACTAATTCACATTAACCTGTAGGGTGCGTCAGGCTTGTGGTTAGCACGACAAACTCTGATTTTCCCACGCTCCGCACCCTACCACTGCAATTAGTAATTTCGGGTCTTCAGAAACCCGGTTTCTTCAATAAACCGGGTTTCTCTGTACCTAATATCAAATCCGCCCTCGATCGGCATTATTCATCTCTCTCTTCTCGAACTCTGCGCTCTCTGCGCCCTCTGCGGTTAAATCATTCCGATTCAATTAATTTAATCTATAATACGATCAACATAGAACGCCGCTCAACTATGAACACAACTCTTCTCGAAAAACTAGATACCGAAACCGAACAACGCCTGATTCTACAAGGCATCAGTTGGCAGGACTATCTCACTATTGATTCTGTTCTAGAAGACGTACCAGGACTGCGCCTCACCTATTGCCAAGGACTACTTGAAGTTATGACCCTATCTCCCAGACACGAACGCGAAAAAACAACCATCGGTCGCCTTTTGGAAACCTATGCCCTTGCTAAAGATTTGGATCTACATGGTTGCGGTTCTACCACCTATCGCAATCAAGCAAAAGCCAGGGGATTAGAACCGGATGAGTGCTATTGTGTGGGGGAATTAAAGGATATTCCAGATTTGGCGATCGAAGTTATTGTGACTAGCGGTGGTATCGATAAATTACAGGTTTATTTAGGTTTAAATGTGGCTGAAGTTTGGTTTTGGCAAGATGGGCAATTCTCGCTTTATCGATCGCAGAATGGCGCGTATCAAAAATGCGAGAAAAGTGAATTTTTCCCCGAACTCGATTTGGTTTCACTGGCTAGCTTCGTTCAACCAGATAATCAGCCCGCTGCGGTTCGAGATTTTTTTAACAAATGCGAACGGGAAGTCCCGCGCTCTATCCGTTTACAAGGATGAGTGACGGGATGAAAGCGCAGCCCGTAAACAAATTGAGCGACAGCGAATCAATGATAGAATAAGCAGATATTGACCATTATCCCCAATGCGAAAACCAAGCTAAAGGGACGTGTTGCAAGAAAAAACATGGGTCTTAGGAACTAGGACTCCTGCCTGTGGAGGGACGGTAAGACTCGCTATATTTCGGTATTGTAAAACTTCATTAAGCTTATAAGCAGTAGTAAGCAAGGATGGTAATATATAGTCAGGAGGTCAAAATGAAACTACCTGACTACGCCAAAGCAATAGGCATAAGTTACACAACTGCGTGGCGGTGGTGGAAAGCGAA
>RDXH01000263.1 GCA_004292745.1 Oscillatoriales cyanobacterium
GAGGCTAGTTTCAATTATAGGCGGTGATTTGTGCGATCGTCTGAGATAATCTGGGCAAAGTTGGAACAAACTGCGTAAAACCGAGCTATCCGAAAGGCGATCGCGATTTTTGCTTGTTGACTCTATAAAAATTAAAGTGGTACTATCCTTGAATATACTTCAAGGTTTTAAATATGACCTTAGATCCTTTTGTCCGCAAGCTAGCTGCGATAAATCAAGCTTTATCTGCTCTTTCAGCAGAAAGTTGCACAACACCCGGATGCAATCAACCAGTGTCAAAACCAGGTCACAAATTATGCTATGACCATTGGAAAGCTAACAATGTTAAACCTGTTCAAGCTGTGTCACCGCCCAAACCTAAACCTCAACAATTTTCTGCCCCTTCACTTCTCTCCGCTACCACTATCAGCGAAAAACTAGAAATATCAAAACACAAAGTTAACCCAATTTTAGCAGAGTTAGGATTGCTGAACAAAGAGGGTAACGGCTGGGTAGCTACCAAGCGCGGGATTGGTTTTGGGGCAGTGCAAAAAACCCACCCTCAAGACAACACTCCTTATGTGCTTTGGCCGGAATCTATACTGACAAATCAAGTTTTTATTGGTACAATTGAGAGCCTTAAAGGTAATAATTTAGAACCGATAAAAACAGAAACAAACACAAAGCTAGGGTTCCGCGAGAAGTTTCGGGCTAGCGCTCAGCATCGGACAACCGATGGCCATTTTGTGCGGTCTAAAGCTGAAGTTTTGATTGATAATTGGCTATATATGGCGGAGCTAGTTCACGCCTATGAACGTCGCCTACCCATAGAGGAAGAAGCTTACTGTGACTTTTATATTCCTGGGGGGAAGGTGTATGTTGAATACTGGGGATATGAAAACGAGCCGGAGTATGCCGCGCGCAAGAAAGTGAAGCAAGAACTGTATCAGAAGTACGAACTCAATCTGATTGAGCTTAATGATGAACATATCAAGAATTTGGATGATTATTTGCCGAAAATGTTATTAAAATTCGGCATAATTGTAAGTTGATTTAAAAGTGCGATCGCACTCTGCATCTGCGTTCATCTGCGGTTGCTAAAAAAATACCTTTAACCATCCCTAAAACTCGATCGCCCTTATTTGATTATCTTTTAGCCTGCTTTACTTAACACAACCAGAATGTACTGGTCAAGACTAACTCCTTCCCTTTCCGCTTTTTCTGCTAAACTCAAATGTAGAGATTTAGGAATCTGTAAAGATAAATTTCCGCTATACTCAACTTCCGTTGCAGGTAAAGGAATCTCATCTTCACACTCATAAGCAGTCTCTATCCACAATTCCCTAGCTTCCTCAATGTTCTCCATCGCTTCCGATAAAGTTTCACCCTGAGACATACAGCCAGGAAGGTCTTTGATTATCGCCGTATAACCTTCGGATTCAGGATAAAAAGTGATAGAATACTTCAGGCTTAAGTAATAATCTAATACCATTTTTTCAAAATTTGTGTAGTTTTTTACACTCGCTCGCGGTGGCATAGGTGCGTCGCCCTGAGATTGTCTATATGTAGTTAGGGATTTCTCGCAGGCGACGCACCCTACAACTACTTAAGCCACTTGCTCAACATTGAGCCGCCCTTCAACCCGCTCATATTCATCTTCAAGCAGCCAAAGCCTTGCTTCCTCATAGCTAGAACAAGCAAAAGCAATCTTATAGTCTTCAGTCGGATCGAAAATGCAAAAATTATTTTTATCATCACCGAGCAACATCAAAACATAAGGAGGAACAGAGGTAGGGTCAACCCATATTTCTGTAAACTGCCAGTTATTTGCTAGGTTGGGTACGGGGGATGACATGATATTTATCTCCTATCACTTTAATTTCACCGTAATGTAAAGGAATTCGGCTGCCATCACTCTCAATCCTATAACCAATTGGGCTGGCAAAGTAGAGTCCATACCGTTCGTGATTGCGAATAATGCCTGTGAATTCCCCATTTTCTATTATGGCTTGTGCCACCCTAATCATTGTAGCTTCATTGTTAAATACATGAGCAGCTCCCCCTCGCTGCAATAACCTTTGCATTTGTAGTGTATCTGGGAGATGTTTGGCAATGTGTCTATTGTCTATAGTTAGTTCACGGTTAATACCACTCATTTAATCTGAAAATCTCAGTAATATTTTAATAAAAACCCCGGTTTATTGGAGAAACCGGGGTTTTTATTCAAGGCTAAAAACGACTAAACCTTCGCTTCATTCTTCACCAAATTACCCCAACCCAAATCCTTCAGCGAATTATTCCGGCGCAACGGACGAGTCACCAACTCCAAAATATCCCGCGCATTTCCAAAGCCGTGAATTTGAGCAAAAGTAAACTCAACGGACCACTTAGTATTGATTCCCCGCGCTTCCAAAGGATTAGCGTGGGCCATACCGGTAATCACCAAGTCGATATTTTGCTCGTAAATCCGCTGTAGCTGATTGTAATTGTCTGGTTTTTCGACAATCCGAGGAGTCGGAACTCCCATCTCGTGACAAGTCTTTTCTAACAAGGCTAATTCGGCGGCTTGATAGCGTTTGTCCATGTAAGGAATACCGATTTCGGGACAAGTCATGCCGCAGCGAATCAAGAAACGTGCTAAAGAAATCTCCAGTAAATTGTCGCCCATGAAGAAGACTGATTTGCCGCGAATTATTTGCAGATAATCTTCCAAACCAGCCCAAATTTGTGCTTCCCGTTCGTCTAAACCTTTGGGTTCAATTCCTAACACTGAGCAAATTTTTTCAATCCAGGCGCGGGTTCCGTCAGGTCCGATCGGGAATGGAGCACCAATTAGCTTGCACTTACGACGGCGCATCAACGTAGAAGCAGTACGGGACAAGAATGGATTCATACCAGATACATAATAACCTTCTTCCAATACTGGCAATTCAGTGTAGCGCTTGGAAGGAAGCCAACCGGAAACTTTGATTCCTTGCTTCTTCAATTCTAAGGTTAGCTGAGTGACAACTGGATCGGGTAAAGAACCGAAAAGTACCAGCGGTGTGTGCTTGACATATTCCGATTCATCTGCTGCAACTTCCTCTTTTTTCCTCCCAAAATTCAGCAGTTGAGAGATAGCATTGCGTTCTACTTTCTGAGATTCCATGACTGGTGCTTTGTCAGGGCACTTAGCCGCCATGGCGGCTAATACTGTATCTTCCCCTTGGGTAAAGGCGTAGTCTAAGCCATTGGCGCGGGCTGTGACGATGGGAATGCCAATTTCGGCTTCCAGCCTTGGTGCTAAGCCTTCCAAGTCCATTTTGATGATTTCGGTGGTGCAAGTGCCGATCCAGACAATTACACTGGGGTTGCGATCGCGCTTAATTTGCAAACACAGCCGCTTTAACTCTTCATAATCATTCAATTGAGCGGAAATATCACCCTCTTCCAACTCAGCCATCGCATAGCGAGGTTCAGCAAAAATCATCACACCCATGGCATTTTGCAAGAAATAGCCACAAGTCTTAGTACCGATGACCAAGAAAAAGCTATCTTCAATTTTTTGATAAAGCCAAGCTACGCAGCTAATCGGACAAAAAGTGTGATAATTACCAGTTTCGCATTCAAAATTTAAAGCTTCAGGTTCAGTAGTAGTAATAGCAGTCATAGCCTAAATTTTCTCCGTTTAAATTAATTGTTTTTTGTCGAGAACTGGAACTTACGCAAGAGAATACAAAATTTGAGCAAATAAGATCTGTGTGAGGGGGAAACTGCCCTCACAGCAGGCATTTAGTTTATCTAAACCCGTGAACCCAAAATACCTTTTGGTAGTTGTGAGTTTGAGCTGATTAAGAATTAATAACTCGCAACTCACAACAGCAAGAACCCTGAAGGATAGGAGAGATTTGGACGATGCCAAAACCTTACTTAAAATCCGACAAAAAGCCCGAAATTTCTTCATCCTCGTCATCGGAATCCAAATCGCCGAGACCTAAAGCATCTAAATCATCTTCATCAGGGTCTCCGGTGGTCGCTTCCCCCAAATCATCAAGTCCCAGATCGTCGAGATCGTCGTCATCAGATACAGAGAATTCGTCAATTCCATCTTCATCCAAGTCGCCTAGATCGAGTTCCAGGTCATTGGAGGCCGCGTCTCCAAAAGGGTCGGGTATCACTTCCGCCACAAAATCTTCATCTTCTTCTCCAAAGGGATCGGATATTTCTGTTTCCATATCCCCTGAAGTCAAAGTCCCAAATTCTGAGGCTTCATCTTCGTCGTCATCACCTAGGTCAAAAGCACCCAAAGCCGAGGCTTCTTCATCTTCGTCGTCATCACCTAGGTCGAGAGCGCCCAAAGCCGAGCCTGCTTCCTCATCGTCCTCATCCATGTCGAAGTCGGAGACAGAGCCTGCTTCCTCATCGTCCTCATCCATGTCGAAGTCGGAGACAGAGCCTGCTTCCTCATCATCATCCATGTCGAAGTCGGAGATTTCCTCTGCTTCCTCATCATCATCCATGTCGAAGTCGGAGATTTCCTCTGCTTCCTCATCATCATCCATATCGAAGTCGGAGATTTCCTCTGCTTCCTCATCCTCATCCATGTCGAAGTCGGAGACAGCCTCGTCTTCTTCATCCTCATCCATGTCGAAGTCGGAGACAGCCTCGTCTTCTTCATCATCATCCATGTCGAAGTCGGAGACAGCCTCTTCTTCCTCATCCTCAAACCCCTCCAAAGATTCCTCATCAGAGGAACTAAGTGCTGAGGCTACGGCGGCAGCACCGGCGACTCCGGCGACTAATCCTGCTCCTGCTAAAACCGCAGCGCCTAATGGATTAGATTTGGTGGCTGCGGGGGCTGCTGGCTCAGGGGTGGCTGCGGGAGCAGCGGTGAGAGTTGCAGCGGCTGGGGGAGCAGCGGCGGTCGGTGCTGTGACAGTTAGAGATTGACCAGCCGTAGGTTGAGCCGTAGGTTGAGCCGTAGGTTGAGCCGTAGGTTGAGCCGTAGGTTGAGCCGTATCTGAGGACATACCCAGGGCTAAGTCTGGGTCAAAATTTAGCCCCAGCACTTCGATGAGGCTGTCTGCATCCGGCTTGAGTTTTGAGAACGGCAGCATTAATTGCTGGAGTTCCGGCTCCAGAGCAGCCGCAATTCCCAGGATGAGGTAAGAAACAGGCCTTTTCCCGCCGTCGGGTGTGGCGACCGTGTTGTCAGCCGTCATGTGCAGGAGCAGCCAAGCTCGATTTGCCTGGTAGTAGTCCAACCACTTCTGTTTGAGAGCAACTGAAAAAGTATCAAAAAAAGCCATAACCTCTTTATCCTCATCCTGATCGCTAGAC
>RDXH01000264.1 GCA_004292745.1 Oscillatoriales cyanobacterium
ATCATTGCAGTTGCTCTCAAGTTAATGAACCCTAAACATTTAAGAAATTGGTTTGCTAATTGCTGCTACTGTACCTCATAACAGCGGGAACCGCTGTATAAATCAAGTCGGGATAGGGCATTGCCACGACTCGCTTTCGGACACAGAGAGAAGGTAAGACCACTTGTGGCACATCTCCGTGAAGTGTCAAGAATCCCCGTGCGTTCACGCCGGGGAGTATGTCAACAACCGAAGTTTTAACCGGACAAAACTCAAACGGTGTGGTGATAGCGCTTCGGATTAGCGATGCTGCTGGGACACAAACATTAATCGAGCTACAAGCTAGTTGAAACGAACATGAAACAACGAAAACTGGGCAATCAAGGATTAGTAGTCTCAGAGTTAGGACTCGGCTGCATGGGGATGTCCGAGTTCTACGGGCTCGCCGATGAATCAGAATCGATCGCCACCATTCACCGTGCATTAGAGCTAGGCGTGACTTGGCTCGACACCGCTGATATCTACGGTATCGGTAACAATGAAGAATTAGTGGGCAAAGCGATTAAAGACTGTCGCGATCGAGTGATTATCGCTACCAAGTTTGGCAACGTGCGCGGTAGTGACGGCAGCTTTCTAGGTGTCAATGGCAAACCCGAATACGTCCGCTCTTGTTGTGATGCCAGTCTCAAGCGTCTGGGCGTAGACGCGATCGACCTTTACTACCAGCATCGAGTCGATCCCAACACTCCGATCGAAGAAACCGTAGGCGCCATGGCGCAGCTCGTCCAAGCCGGAAAAGTTCGCTACCTCGGCCTTTCCGAAGCCGCCAGCGACACCATCCGCCGCGCCCATGCAGTGCATCCGATTTCCGCACTCCAAACGGAATATTCGCTCTGGAGTCGGGAACCAGAAGCCGAGATTTTGCCCACCTGTCGAGAACTAGGGATTGGGTTTGTGCCTTACAGTCCTCTGGGGCGCGGGTTTCTCACAGGCAAAATCAAGAGCTTCGACACGCTATCTGAAGGAGACTATCGATCGCAACGCTATCCTCGCTTTCAAGGCGACAATCTCCAGCAAAATCTACAACTCGTCGAGCAAATCGAGCAAATGGCCGCCGCTAAGGGCATCAAAGCTGGACAGTTGGCGCTGGCTTGGGTATTAGCCCAGGGCGAAGACATCGTGCCGATTCCAGGCACCAAACGTCGCACCTACTTGGAACAAAACATTGCCGCAGCCGATGTGGCGCTGACTCCAGCAGAACTAGACAAGCTCGCCAAAGCGCTGCCATTAGGAATTGCCGTGGGCGATCGCTACCCCGATATGAGCAGCGTCAATCGTTAGGAATTGGGGAGGGTAGGCACTCTTGGCACTACCCCTACAACTGAAACAGAAGAGCCTTTGTAGGGGCGGTGCCAAGAGTGCCCGCCCTCTCAGTAGGAATTGCAGTGGGCGATCGCTACCCCGACATAAGTAAACAATCACGAGCACAATCCATGAAAACAAACGCCTACGCAGCCCAAAACGCCACTAATCAACTCGCACCCTTCAACTTTCAACGCCGCGATGTCGGCAAGCACGATGTCGCGATCGAAATTCTATATTGTGGCGTGTGTCACTCCGACTTGCATACCGTCCGCAACGAATGGCAAAACACCACATACCCTTGCGTACCCGGCCATGAAATCGTTGGACGGGTGGTAAAAGTTGGAGTCCACGTCAAAAAATTTAAGGAAGGCGACACCGCAGGAGTCGGTTGTATGGTCGATTCCTGCCGGACTTGTGCCAACTGCGAGGAAGACTTGGAACAGTTCTGTGACAACACCATCTGGACCTACAACTCCCCCGACAAACACCTTGGTGGCATGACTTTCGGGGGATACTCTGACAGCATCGTCGTAGATGAAGCGTTTGTGCTGCAAGTTCCAAAGAATTTGAATCTCGCTGCCGTCGCCCCGCTGCTTTGCGCTGGAATCACCACTTATTCCCCATTACGCCACCACAATGTTACCAAAGGTCAGAAAGTTGGTGTGGTGGGACTCGGTGGACTGGGACACATAGGGGTGAAATTGGCGAAGGGTTTCCGTGCCCATGTCGTCGTATTCACCACCTCGTCGAACAAAGTTGAAGATGCCCTGCGCCTGGGAGCAGATGAAGTTGTCAATTCTAAAAATGCCGACGAGATGAAAAAACATCTCAATAGTTTCAATTTCATTCTCGACACTGTATCGGCCCCACACGACATCAACGCCTACCTCCTTCTATTAAAACGCGATGGCAACCTCACCCAAGTTGGCGTACCACCCGAACCGCTTTCTCTTAATGTCGGTACCTTGATCTTTGGTCGGCGCAGTCTCAGCGGCTCCCTGATTGGCGGCATCAAAGAAACTCAGGAAATGCTAGATTTCTGCTGCAAGCATAACATTACATCCGACATCGAACTCATCCCCATTCAGAACATAAATCAAGCTTATGATCGCCTGCTCAAGAGCGACGTGAAATATCGCTTCGTTATTGATATGGCATCGTTGCAAGACGCAGGGTAGCAGTTTCCGCTCCGATAAGAAGATAGCCATTTTATTCCCTTCCCGGTCTAAGATTATGTACTTCTTCTTTTCTCTTACTTCGTGTCATGAGCGTCTTCGCGGTTTATTAAAATACAAATTCTTTGGGTGGGAAGGGAGTAATCGCCGTGTAGTTGTTCATCCCAGTGACTGAAGCCACTGTGACGAACAACTCCAGTTTATTTTACAGCGGTTCCCGCTGTATAATGGTACAATAAATAATAACAAAATATCATCTTGTATTAAAAACTAATGAAAGCATATTCCCTCGATATCCGCAAAAAAATAGTAATAGCACATTTGGTTCAAAAGATGTCAATTAGGAAAGTAGCCATCACGTTTGGTGTCAGCAAAAGTCTCGTCCAAAAACTGGTAAAACAACAACAAGTCGATGGGAATTTACAACCTAAACAGAGGGGAAAACCACACTTTAGTCACCTAACAAATGCGGAATCACTCATCAGAATACTGGTGGAAGAGCATCAAGATGCTACCTTGGTAGAATTATGTGAATTATTTGTTATTAAGACGGGAAATTGGGTAAGTCGAACTGCCATGTGTCGTTACCTACAGAAATTAGGACTCAATCGTAAAAAAAAACATGGCGCAGTAGCCAAGCTGGGACGGAAAGAGTCCAAAAATTAAGAGTGGAGTATTGGGAAAAGATCAAAGATATCGAGCCGGAAAATTTAGTATTTTTGGATGAAACTGGTATCCTACTAGGACTCAGTAGAACTCATGCACGTTCACAACGCGGGACAAGAGTATACGAAAAAAAAGCATTTTATCGGGGTGCTAAAGTTACAGCTATTGGCGCAATTAGTATGAATAAAGTGTTGGCATTGATGACAATGAATGATTCAATGGATGGACAGGCATTTGCTATATTTATTCAGCATTTTTTATGTCCTAAATTATGGGAAGGAGCGGTAGACATGAATTGATAATTTACCAGCCCATAAATTAGCATCAATCAAGCCAATGATTGAATCTGTAGGAGCGAGTATTATTTGTTTATCCCCATACTCTCCCGATTTTAACCCAATAGAGCTTTGGTGGTCGCAACTAAAATCTTTTTTGCGTATGTTCACTCCAACTACCACGTCCATGATTGATCAAATAATTGCAGTTGCTCTCAACTTAATCAATCCTCAACATCTAAAAAATTGGTTTGCTTATTGTTGTTACTGTACCTCATGACAGCGGGAACCGCTGTATTAACATCAAGGACAAAAAGTATGACAGATATCATCAGTCGCGAAATTCAGTTAGTCTCCCGCCCCAAGGGGATGCCGACCCCAGATAACTTTACGATCACCCAAACAGAAATCAAGCCTCTTCAAGACGGGCAGGTGCTAGTTCGCAATCACTACATTTCGGTCGATCCCTATATGCGCGGACGCATGAACGAGTCGAAATCCTATGTTCCGCCCTTCGAGTTAGGCAAAACGCTAGAAGGGGGCGCAGTCGGCGAAGTCATCGAGTCCCGCGCCCAGGAATTCAAGCCCGGTGATGTTGTCACCGAAAAAGTCAAGTTTCTGCTAGAAGAATGCGGATTCGATCGCGCTTTCAATTACAATTCCGGCCCTATCCTCGAACAATTGAACCAGGCGGCACCGGACGGAATTGATGTTTATTTCGATAATGTCGGAGGCGAAACCCTCCAAGCGGCGCTGTCGGCCCTGCGGGTACACGGCCGGATTATCGCTTGTGGTGGCATCTCTGGTTACAACAAGCCGCAGCCTGGCCCAAACAATCTATTTAATATGATTGGCAAACGGTTGACAATGAAAGGGTTGCTAGTTCGCGATTGGCTCGATCGTCAAAGCGAATTTGAACAGGAAGCGGGCGGTTATTTTCAAGCTGGCAAATTGAAAAATCAGGAAACAGTGGTAGCAGGAATTGACCAGGCAGTAGGAGCGTTCATCGGTCTTTTTGAAGGCAAAAATATCGGCAAGATGGTTGTGAAGCTGGACCAGGCGGCGACCAATTGATCGATACAGCAGATCCCAAGTAAATAGAGGGTTCTCTCGTAGTTAGGGTGATAAGCATTACTTATCACTTTGACCTTGAAAATAGTAGACTCAAAATCAGAAAATAGGTGTATAATGTGTCAAAAGTCATTTTTTACTGTGGTGCCTAAAAAGTAAACACAAGTAAAAAAAGACAAGGGCGGACGTAATTCAGTGGTAGAATGTCAGCTTCCCATGCTGAACGTCGCGGGTTCGAGTCCCGCCGTCCGCTTATACTATACAAGCCTCAAACCAACGAGAAATCAACGGTTTGAGGTTTTTAAATGCTGATTTTTGGGGCTATCAAGGGGTCTAGTTGACTAGAAATTGACTACGACTTGACTACGGAATGACCAAACTGAGTATCAACTGACTACGGTTTGACTACGGTTTTTTTGACCGTAGTCAGCCCTTCCCCGCAAAACACCTCGCTTCCGGTTGTGAGTCAGGATTCCCTCACAATAAGCTGTCAGCTTGACTAAGCAACTCTAGAATCACCTCAATGTCTGCCAAGTCTGTCCTCGACTTTTTACGCTGAGCTTTGAGTTGATTGAGCAAGTCAGCCGGTTCTGGGAATTCTGCGACGGCCTGGACCGAATTTCTATTTTCTCCCCGATCGCGCCGTGCTTCCTTAAGTTCTTGCTCCAACATCTGAACCTTCAAGCCCAAGTCGCCATTGCGCTCATGAAGTTGCAGCAATTCCTTGTCCTGGTCCGCAAGTTGTCTGTTAGCCACTCTCAA
>RDXH01000265.1 GCA_004292745.1 Oscillatoriales cyanobacterium
CGAACAGGAAGGCAATGCAGTGGATGCAGCCGTGGGTAAGGCTTTGGCAATTTGTGAAGTGGCGACAGAATGCCATTAACCATAACCAGGCGGCATCACATGGCAAATTTCGCCTCGCTGTGGGATATTCCGGAGGTAGTACGATTATTACCACGGTGCTGCAAATTTTACTTAATGTGTTGGTTTAACACATGAATGTCGGTGAGGCTGTATCCGCACCGAAGATTCACCATCAGTGGCTGCCCGATCGCCTCATGCTGGAACGGGGAGGTGTTGATGGTGCGACGTTGGATCAGTTGCTACGGCGGGGACACCAGATTCAGCAACGGGCAAGTTGGGGAAATGCTAATGCGATCGTCCTAATTTTTCCTTCTGGCTTCAGGCTGCTGCGATCGCGTCACAGCCCAGAATTACCGAGTTTAAATCTATCACTATTACCGTATAAATACTGAGAATTAAAGAGTTGATAAAGGTACTATATATCACGATTATTTAATGCCATGATCTAATTGTGGATTGAATTTATACCTGTGATTTTAGCAAAAAAAATATGCTCAGCCCTCATAGAATTGCTGCCTTAACTGCTACATTCACCGCTGCTGCTTTCAGCTTGGTGTCAGTGACTGGAAATAGTGCTGCTTTTGGTACTTTTAGCAATGACCCCTTCGGTTTGCACTCAGGTGTTGTTCTCAGCACTGGCAGAGTAGCTGACATAGCCGGCAGGAATAACAAAGATAATCTCTTCTTCAATGGCACTGATTTAAACACTGACTTTGGGCCCAAGGGTGAAGCTGGAGATTTAACTCAGCTCAACCTCAGTTTTTTTGCTGACTCTACCGCCCAAAAGTTGTTCTTTGAATATGTATTTGGTTCCGAGGAGTTTCCTGAGTTTGGTGGTTCTCCATTTAATGACGATTTTGAACTGCTGTTGAATGGCAATAATTTGGCCAAGTTGAGCGATGGCAAAGCTGTTACCATTAATAATCTGGTTCCCGATCCAAATAATCGCTCTCAAGATCACTCCGACTATATCAATAATCCAGCCGTGACAGGTCTGGCTGCTAATATTATTAAGCTGGATGGCTTTACTAAAGTTTTAGGTTTTGAGGGTTTGCTCAATAAAAATCAGACGAATGTTCTCAGCATCCGCATTAAAGATGTGGGGGATGGTAATTTAGATTCTGCTGTATTTATTAAAGGCGGTTCTTTAGGCACCCAAAAAGCAGAACCGGTTCCCGAACCTATGACTCTGGGGGGTTTGATAGCCGGAGTTGCGATGCTGGCTACAGGCAAAAAATTGCGCGCTCGACTCTAGGAATCTCCTGTACGGGCATTAGTCCTGATGCCACAACGGACTACCCAAAAATCACAAATAACGAATAATTGATAACTAATTAACACTGATTAACTGTGAACAGTACCATCGGGTAAGATAGTTCCCGATAATCTGGCTCCGGTAAGTTTTACCATTACTCGATCGCCATAACCGATTTTAGCTCCTGTTAAATCAGCGCCACTCAAGTCAGCGCCACTCAAATCAGCTCCGATTAAGTTAGTTTCTCTCAAGTTGGCATTGATTAAACAAGCTCCTAACAGGTTCGCTCTGAACAAATTGGCTTTATGCAAATTTGCGCCTGTGAGGTTAACGTTATGTAGAAAAGCATCGCTTAAGTCGGCTTGACTCAAGTTAGAATTGCTCAAGTTTCTGCCGGCAAAATCCTTTTCTTTTAAGGAAGCTCCTTTGAAGTTGGAACCGCTCAAATCGGGACTTTGTGGGGTAGCGGGGCGGTAAGATGAGGATGAGGGTGAGGATGAGGATGATTGGTAACGGGGGGTAGTTGAATAGGGCCCTGAAGGATTTGCAGAAGAGTTTCCAGCATATTTTCCAGGATAAGCCTCTGAAGAATAACGGGTTTCTTTTGGGCTTGCCGGTGGTGGCTGAGTATTTTGGTATGGAGAATTTTGGTATGTAGAGTTTCTGTACTGAGAGTTTCTGTACTGAGAGCTTTGGTACTGAGAGCTTTGGTACTGGGTGTTTTGGTACTGAGAGCTTTGGTACTGGGTGTTTTGGTGCTGAGAGCTTTGGTGCTGGGTGTTTTGGTGCTGAGAGCTTTGGTGCTGGGTGTTTTTGTGTTGACTATTTTGATGCTGAGCCCTCGGCTGAATCGATCGCAATTTTTCGCGAGCTTGATTAATTTCCTTAATCTTTGCTTCAGCTTTTTCTAGCAATCTGGGCCGATCTTTGGGAATGCGATCGGGGTGCCAAATGAACGCTAAATCCTTGTAGGCTTGGGTAATTTCTTCAGGAGTTGCTCCCGGCAATATTTCCAGCACTCTATAGTATTGTTCGAGGTCGTTCATGGTACCACCTTTCGCTTTCAGAAATTAGGAATTAAAAATTAAGATCGGAGTAAAGGCTGCTCTCAAAGCTGGCTTCCCCGATCGTACATTGGATGAACATTAACTCAGTTATGCCGCTACTGGCAAAAAATCCCGGATTCGCTGCAAATATGTTGTGGCATCTTCCAGCATCGGAAAGTGAGATGTATTTGGGATTATAACAAATTCTACTTTGTCGCTGAGGGAAGCGGCTTGTTTGCCCATGATTGCCGGAATAATTTGATCGAATTCTCCAGCTACCAGCAGTGTGGGAACACTTAGGCGCGCAAATTCTTGGGGCATTTCCTCCGCAGCTTTTTTGCTGACTGCTGTCACCATTGTACCTATAGCCGCTTCCTCATCTGCCATTAAGAAATCCTTTAGAAATGCCAAACTGACCTCTGTCGGCAGGGAGCGGTGCAAAAACCGTGCCATAAATAGGCGATCGGCAAAAGGAATAGAAGCCAACCAAGGTGGCCGGAATTTAACCACATAGCCACCGAATTTGTGAAAAGTTGTAAAGGCTTTTTCATCATATTCAAAAATGCCACTGCAAGTCAGAATCGCTTTTTCTACTTTTTCAGGATAGAGGTTAAGGAATAAAGTAGCGATCGATGCACCTGTAGAATGAGCATTGAGATAGACGCGACTTAAATTCAAAGCTGCTAATAATTGGGCCAAGTCCTCAGCATAGGTTTCGAGTTCATAGCTGGACTCAGGAGGCTGTTGTGGCAGTGGAGAACGCCCAAAACCTCTCATGTCGTAAAGCAAGCAGTCAAAGTCACCAGCGATCGCCTGTGCGGTGCTTTCCCAGTAGCGGGCAGAGCCAGCCCATCCGTGCAGGAATACCATCACAGGTTTGCCGGTGGGTTGGGCGCTTGCGTCTGCTGTTATCCACTCGTAATAATGTTCTACACCGTGAATTGAAATGAAAGACATAGTTAAGTAGTTTTGAGTTTTGAATTATGATTTTACATCATATATTTCAAAATGATTTAACCGCAGAGGGCGCAGAGGGCGCAGAGAAAGAGAAAAGAGAGATGAATACAGGACGATACCAACGGATTTGATATCATATGTAGTCCAGGACGCATTAACATTGAAATTGAGGGACGTAGGACTACCGAGGATGCTCTGGTGACAGGTGATGAGGTATTAATTGGTCAGGTGGTTTTGGAGAAGTTAGATTTGCTTGTGGACTGTAGAAATCAGCGCTTAATCGGGAATCCCACTAATCCTAATTATCCTGTGACTTATATCAAGTAGGACTTAGATCAAATCCGTTGACATCCGAATTATTCATCTCTCTCTTCTCGAACTCTGCGTCCTCTGTGTCCTCTGTGGTTTAATCATTCCGATCCAACCGGACTACAGAATAAAAACTATATCTATAGCGATCCTAAATCATTTGCATAATTCTTGTAGGGGCTCGCTTGCCCCGTGGTTGCCCAATCCCTCGGAGGGCGGGCACTCTTGGCACCGCCCCTACATATCTGCATGAATGATTTAGGATTGCTATATCAAAAAATCTGCGTTAATCTGCGTCAATCCACATCTGCGGTCAAAAATTATACACATAAAAACCAACCAGAAAGCTTAAGCAGCAGAAGCAGCCAGCCAAAATAAACCATCTACTAAAAGCGTACTAAAAACTGCTCCGCTGAATGCCCGCCAGTGCAAAGTGCGATCGCGCAAACTCACCAAACCCACACTTAAAAGCACAGCAATTAAAACCAGAGCCCAACCTATGCCCCAAGGAGTTTCAATTTGTCCGATCGCACTTTGAAAAATCGGCATCGCCAATTCCGGTTCCGCGTGCATGACTTGCCGCCAGTAGGGCATCAAACCGGTTAAGTAAAAATATAAATCAGTAATAGCAGTGCCAAATAGCGAACCTAAATAAAAATATGCTCCCACTTTTCCCCAAGATTTGCCCAAGCACCAAATCGCAAACGGCAAGCCAATTGCTTCTATAGGTAGATGTAAAATTGGTTCCCACCTAAACCAGCCCCAATAGATCGAACCTGCCAGCCAACATCCGGCAAATCCCAACAATAAGTCTCCCCAAAGTTGGGTTTTTGGGCGAAAAATAAAAATCAAACTAAGTACGAACCACGGGATGGTTGAGAGCAAACTGATGGTTGGATACAAACGCACTAATGGTGCTTGCACAAAAACTGGAATTGAGACTAAAAAAGCTGAGGCACCAAATATCAACCACTGCTGGAGGCTATTTTTTCTGTCTGAAGAAGATACAGAATTTTCGAGGGCGGTGAGATTGAAAATAGGCGCGATCGCTGAGGATAATAAATTAAAGTTAAACAACTGATTGGACTCCGTAACGTTTCAATAAGTGGACTAAAAATGTTGCTGCGGTGGCTGGTTTAGCCGTCTCGATGCGATCGGCTGTTTGACTGATTTGCCAACCTTGGACTGTTTGGGGCGATCGCCACAAATCCAGATGTTCAACGGGCGGATGTGCATAAAAACTGTCTCCACCGCTGCCGAGAATAGCCGAACTCCAGTGTGTAAAGCGATCGTGGCTGATGCGGTGGATGGGAAAAGTGCCCCCCAGGGGTACTCCCCAACCGTCTAAAGCAATGAAGGCTGCGACTTTACCGCCTATTTGTTGCCACATCCACGCCGCCCCGATCGCCCCAGCTACCCCAGCCGAAAAGCTGACAAATACTAGACTTTCTCCTGCCAACTCTTGACTGCACAAAAAGTGAAATATGTCAATAGCCGAGAAAGGTAGATGTTTATGAGCCGGAAAAATCTTGACAGGGTAGAATGTTTGGGTATTTGGCCGAAGTTCTGCATCTCCCCAAACCTCTGAAAGTCCCGCCAGGAAACCATCAGTTAGTTTTGGGTCGTGGATTCCGGGGCAAATTACCAGTCTCATTGTGCTTCAAGAAAATTAATTAAGAGCTTAACATAACTTTACTTTATTGTATAGCTTAATTAATTATATGCCATGCAGGGGGATAGGATGTTAAACTGATAACAGAGTTTTGTTTGAAGGGTATCCCCCAGATAAAAGCCCTGGGAATGCTCCGAGACACCGAAACCAGAGGTAAGGCGAAGAAGTCTTAAGAAAACATAAAACTTAACGATCCTTCAGACCCTGCGGCGTATTCTATTGCCTTTCCCATCAGATTCCGATCCCCCCCCCTGCGGGCGGGCACGGGGGCACCGCCCCTACAAAGGCAGGGCTGTTTCATTCTTTGTAGGGGCAAACCCCCCGTGGTTGCCCTGATGGCCCAA
>RDXH01000407.1 GCA_004292745.1 Oscillatoriales cyanobacterium
TTTTTGTTAGGCAACAAAATAGCGCAAAGGGCGGGAGATATTAACAGCGATTCCAGACTAGAAATCACCACAACTACCAAGTAAGTAATCCCCATCGGCGTAAAAATTCGACCTTCTACACCGGGCAAAGTAAAAATTGGCGAAAACACAACGATGCCAATAACAGTCGCTCCAATTAACGAATCTCGCACCTCCTGACTGCCATCAAAAATCACATCCATCACCGGGCGAGGATGATGAGAAGCCGTATTTTCTCTCAAATTGCGGTAAGTATTTTCGGCATAGACGATCGCATCGTCGATCGCAGTGCCGATCGCCACCGACAACCCACCCAAGGTCATCGTATTCAATCCCAGACCCAGCCAATTCATCGCTAGCAGCCCGAAAAGCCAAGTTAGGAAGAAATCGAGCAAAACTACCGTCAGAGTCCGCCAATTCATCAAAAACGGGATCAGGATGACGGTGACAATGATGCTGCCTTCCACTAAAGCCGATCGCACATTTTCCACCGAAGAATTGATATACTCTTCCTGACGGAAAGTAACTGTCACCTTAATATCTTTCGGCAAAGCTTGCTGTACTTCAGCCATTGCCGCTTCCACCGCTTTAGTTACCGTCGGAGTATCAGCAACTGGCTGTCTATTTACCATCACAATCACAGCTTTTTTGCCATTAAAACTGCCATCGCCCCGCTTGATACCCGCACCGATTTTGACATCAGCGACATCCCCAATTCTGACAACTGTTCCTTGGCGAGAGGCGATCGCAGATTGCTGCAAATCTGCCACCGATTCAATCCGCCCCACACCCCGAATCAAAGTTTCCTTATCCGGCGTAATCAAATAGCCACCGGGCGCGTTAACATTCGCAGCCGCCGCCGCTTCCGACACTTGCTGCAACGAAACATTAAATGCTTTCAATTTCGCAGGTTCAACTAATACTTGATACTGCCTTTGTTCGCCACCATAAGCCACTACTTGAGCAACGCCAGTCACTGCTAACAGGCGATTTGTGACTTGCCAATCAACCAGACGGCG
>RDXH01000266.1 GCA_004292745.1 Oscillatoriales cyanobacterium
CAAGTATGTTGCTTGGAAATTGGGTAAAAACGTTTTGTTCGTCGATCCCAAGGGAACTTCTCAGTATTGCTGGAATTGCCTCAACAAAGTACCGAAAGACTTGGCACAAAGGTGGCATTCTAGTCGGTGCGGAGAGTCTTTAGATCGAGACGAAAACTCGGCTAAACTTATCAAAAAGATTGGCCTGAGTCATGAAAGTGGCGGGGGAACTCCGTCACTCAAAAAAGCCCTTGCACAAAGGGAAATAGAAGCCTGCGGTCTAGCGGTACTCCGCTGACCGTCAGCAGGTTCGTTCACTAAATCAGGATTTGGATTTCAGATTAATCTTTAAATACTGATATCCAAATCCTAGTTCCCAGGCGGAGGGGCTGCGTCCCCGTAACCGCTCCGGTAACAAAAAAACCTGAAATTCGCAATCAAAAATCCCAAATAGATGGAGGTTATACCGCGTGGTAACGCTCTCTAATTCCTATGCAAGCGGTCGCGACCAAGAGTCCTCCGGGTTCGCTTGGTGGTCTGGCAACGCTCGTTTGATCAATCTTTCCGGCAAACTGCTCGGCGCCCACGTCGCTCACGCCGGCTTGATCGTTTTCTGGGCTGGAGCAATGACTTTGTTTGAAGTCGCTCACTTTATTCCAGAAAAGCCTATGTACGAACAAGGCTTAATCTTGATGCCTCACGTCGCTACTTTGGGCTGGGGCGTCGGCCCTGGCGGTGAAGTTACAGACATCTTCCCGTTCTTCGTAGTTGGTGTTCTCCACTTGATTTCATCTGCTGTTCTCGGTTTGGGCGGCATTTATCACGCCGTTCGCGGCCCTGAAGTTCTCGAAGAATATTCTTCGTTCTTCGGCTACGACTGGAAAGATAAAAACCAGATGACCAACATCATCGGCTATCACCTGATTCTTTTGGGTGGCGGTTGCTTGCTGCTGGTTGCTAAGGCCATGTTCTTCGGCGGTGTCTATGACACTTGGGCTCCGGGCGGCGGCGACGTGCGTATTATCACGAACATGGAAGACATTATCGGCGGTCACATCTGGCTGGGCCTGATTTGTATCGCTGGCGGTGTTTGGCACATTTTGACCAAGCCTTTCGGCTGGGCTCGTCGCGCTTTAATCTGGTCTGGTGAAGCTTACTTGTCTTACAGCTTGGGCGCTTTGTCCCTGATGGGCTTCATCGCTTGCTGTTTTGTTTGGTTCAACAACACTGCTTACCCCAGCGAATTCTACGGTCCGACTGGTCCTGAAGCTTCTCAAGCGCAAGCTTTGACCTTCTTGATCCGCGACCAACGCTTGGGTGCTAACGTTGGTTCTGCACAAGGCCCGACTGGTCTGGGTAAATACCTGATGCGCTCTCCTACTGGCGAAATCATTTTCGGTGGTGAAACGATGCGTTTCTGGGATTTCCAAGGCCCTTGGTTGGAACCTTTGCGTGGTACTAATGGTTTGGACTTGAACAAAATCAAGAATGACATTCAGCCTTGGCAAGCTCGCCGCGCTGCTGAGTACATGACTCACGCTCCTTTGGGTTCTTTGAACTCTGTGGGTGGTGTGGCGACTGAAGTTAACTCGTTTAACTTCACTTCTCCTCGTTCTTGGTTGTCCTGTTTCCACTTTGTGATGGGTTTCTTTTTCTTGGTCGGCCACTTGTGGCACGCTGGTCGCGCTCGTGCGGCTGTCGCTGGCTTTGAGAAGGGTATCAATCGTGAGACGGAAGCGGTTCTTTCGATGCCTGATTTGGATTAATCGATCGCATTTAATGCTGATTTGATTGTCTAACAATAAAAAGGCTCCTGTTTAATCGCAGGAGCCTTTTTTAGTAGTGGAATCTTTGGAAAAGTTTGGTTGACAAATAGGGAGGATTATGGAAACATTGAATTCGCAAGAGTAGAGAATAATTTGAGCGGAGAGAGGGAAAACCAGCGTCTGTATGGGCTGACGGCTGAGGGAATGAATATTATTAGGGGAGAGTAATTGTGGAACACAATAAAAAACGCTTAAGTTGGTTTGAACCAGGTAAATCATTGCTAAATATTACTGAGCAGTTAGAAAAAGCTAAACAAAAAATTAGGATTGCTACAGGATTTTTTACAATTAAAGGATGGAACTTAATCCGTCGTTATACTACAAGTAAAAAAACTTATCTTTTAGTTGGCTTAGACGATCCTGGTGAACAACGAGCAAGAATGGCTTTAATTCAAGAAATAATGCGAGACTTACGAACAGGATTAGACGTAGATCGAAGAAAATCTGTTCGTGACCTTGTGAAAAAAATACAGTCTAATCAATTTGAAATTGTTGATGCTAGGGCAAAAGACCACCATAACAAGCTTTATATTTATGATGAAATAGCTGCCATTCAAACCTCCTCAAATTTAACTGGAAAAGGACTAATGGAGCAAGTTGAAGGCGGAAATATTATCAATGAAAAATCTGAAGTGATGGCTTTAATTCAGGAATTTGATAACTATTTTAACAATGCTCACGATTTAACCCAAGACCTGCTAGAAATTTTGTTGAAATGGTTAGATTTTGCTACACCTTGGGATATTTATCTAAAAACCATATTAGCTTTAGAACAAATTAAACCAGTTAAAACTACTTATAGTAAAAAGCCTCTCATCTATCAACAAGATATGATTTCTTTAACATTAAGCCAAATTTATGAACATGGTGGCTCAATGCTAGTTGCTTCAACAGGACTAGGTAAAACTGTGATGGGAACTTTAATTGCCGTTCAATTAAAATCAGAAGATTTTATTGATAAAGTGATTATTATTTGTCCTATGCCTGTTAAGGCTAGTTGGCGTAAAGAAATGCGAGATGCTAGTATATCTGCTGATTTTTTCACTCTGGAAACCTTAGATAAAGAAGATTCAAATAAAGCAAGTGATCTGGATATTTGGGAGGATTTTATTAAGGATATCTGCTCAGGGAAAGGACGTTATCTATTAATATTTGATGAAAGTCATAAGTTAAGAAAGCGTTATCCAGATCAATTTGGAAATAAATATTCTAAAATAGAAAGAAGAAGAGAAAGAAAAGCATTCACTAGAATCAATAAAGTTGTGAATGAATTTGGAAACTCCGAAAGAGTTAAAGTTTTATTATTAACAGGTTCACCTTACGCCACAGATATTGAGAATATTAATGTTCAACTTCATTTATTACCTCACACAGCCGAAAGTTATGTTTTGTTTCCGCAGTTTTTTGATGATGCTTATGCTTGGAAAATTGAAGAATCAAGTCAATTCACACAATTACCTGTTGCTCACCAATTAACAACTCCCCACGTTGCTAAATATTATGGTCAATCAGATGAAAAAGGACGTTATATCAATTTTGGAGAACAAAAAAAATATTTTCCTGATGTTCTTCTTTTTACTCTTTCTTTTCCTGTAATTTTGGAATCTGAGTTAACTTCAGTAATCACTCAAGGCTATTTTGATTTAAACATACCTAATGCTATATATCGAAAAAATATTGTTACTCTGATCAAGAAAGCCTGGGCAAGTTCTCCTTTAGCATTAAAAGAAAGTTTAGAAAGTGTTGTGGATACCCCGGAAGGAGAAAAATCATTTAATTTGGAGAAGTCTGAATTTGTAATTTCACAACAAGAACGTCAAAAAGTTTTAAATCCAATTATTAGTAAGCTACATAAATTAAAACCACAACAAGATAAAAAACTCCAAAATTTGCTGAAGATTATAGATTTTCACTGTCCTCAAGAAAAATTAGTTATTTTTTGTGAACGTTATCCTACTGCTTCTTATTTAGAAGAAGCAATTAAATTCTTAAAGCCATCTTTAAGAATATTTAGCACGATTGAAAAAAATAAAGATAATAAATATCAACCAAAAACTTTAAAGAACGTAGAAAAAGCCATTGAAAAGTTTGCCCCCATTGCTAATAATACTTCTCCTAATGGTGAGGATACTTATGATGTATTTATCACTACTGATAATTATGGCATTGGCGTTAATATGCAGGATGCCTCAGTTGTAATTAATTATGACATAGCATGGACTCCTATTGAGCCGATTCAAAGAGCCGGAAGAATTTTAAGACTTTGGGATGATTTTCGGACTGTAAGAATATATACTTTCATTCCAATTCTTACAGAGACAACAGAATTACAAGATGAATTTGTAGATATAGGTAAACGTTGGGATAAGTTAATGGAACGCCATGAAGAATCTAGAAAACTAACTGATTTACCTGTTTTAACGTCTGATAATAACCAATTAATTAATATGCCAGATTTTGCTTCTGGCACTAAAGTTGAAAAGGGGATTTTAAATCTTCAGCAGGCAGATGATAAAGACGTTTCTCTTTATTATCAGCATACTCGGAAACTACATTCCTATCGTGATTATGCGGAAACCCTCGAAAGTGATTTGGTTAGTGCTTTAAATTATTCAGGTGAATCTATTCTTATATATATTCTTTTAAAACATAAGGATGACTATAAAATATTACTGTACGATCAACAAAAATCAAACTTGCGCTCTCCTTCACCTGAGTATATTCTAAATTTAATTGAATGTACTCCTGAAACTGAAGTTGCTTTAGTAGAGGCGGATATACTAGAAGAGTTGGCTGATATTGTTATTAGAAAATGGTGTCAGCAAAATCAGATTTATGAAGAAGAGGTGAGTAGAGAATGCACATTATATTTGAAGCCCAAGGATAGTGAAAATTCTCTCAAAAAATTGCTGAGGTATGAACGCCCTGACGAGTCTGAGGGTGCTGATTAGACGCGACCCGACCATCCGCCCGGTTGAGAGAGTTGCTAAACAAAGGTTAAAAGTGTTACACGGTGGAGAGTTAATCAGTTACATGGATCATCAAATTTGGTTGACATCATTAAAAACACGTCGGGCGATCGCAGTTATCCGTTCGGACGATCGGGAAATGGCTTGGCGGATGGCACAAGCTGTAGCTAAAGGGGGAATTGAGTTTATTGAAATTACTTGGAATACTGAAAAAGCGGCTGAATTAATTGCTCAACTCCGCTCCGAATTACCTACTTTTAGTATTGGTACTGGCACATTATTGAATTTAGAACAGTTGCAGGAAGCTATAGATTGTGGCGCTCAATTCCTGTTTACTCCTCACACTGATGTAGCTATGATTAAAGTAGCTGTTGATGCGGGAGTGCCGATCGTCCCTGGTGCTTTTTCTCCGACGGAAATTGTCACTGCTTGGCAAGCGGGCGCTACCTGCGTTAAGGTGTTTCCGATATCGGGTTTGGGAGGTGCGGCTTACCTGAAAGCTCTGCAAGGCCCGCTGGGTGAGATTCCTTTGATTCCGACGGGTGGCGTGACGCTGGGTAATGCGAAGCTATTTATTGATGCTGGGGCGATCGCGGTTGGTTTAGCTGGAGACTTATTTCCCAAACATTTGGTGGCTAATGGGGATTGGGAGGCGATCGCCCAAATTGCTCGAACTCTCACCCAAAACTTAACAACTGCTTAGTCCTCTTTCCCAATCTAAACTCTAAAATCATAACTCTCAAATGATACGAGGTCTGAGAAATGAAAAACAATATAAACTCAAATTACTTTCGCCAATTTGGAACTTTCTGTGCTGGTTTCGCATTGACAATTGCAGCTTTTTGTGGTGGTTCAACTGCTGTAATTGCTGGTGAACAGCACAACACAATTGCCTATCGAATTATGGAGTTACAACAATCTAGTCAACGCTGGATTGAAATTGATTTATCAAGACAAAAGTTAATAGCTTGGGAAGGAAATAAACCCGTTTATGCTGTCAACATTTCCAGTGGTAAATCATCGACTCCCACCCGCACTGGAACGTTTGCGATTCAAACCAAATATCGGGTTACTAGGATGGCTGGACCGGATTACGATGTGCCCGATGTTCCTTATACAATGTATTACGATGGGGGAATGGCAATCCACGGCGCTTATTGGCACAATTTGTTTGGTAATCCTGTTACTCATGGTTGTACAAATGTGGCGGTAAATCACGCTAAATGGCTGTTCAATTGGGCATCGGTGGGGACGGCGGTGGTGGTGCACAAATCTTATCTAGTAAAGGAGACAAACAGCGCATGATCCAAACCATATCTAAAACAAAAACTGTGATGTTTGATGAGTTCATTGCCTGGTATCCAGAGAACTCTATCCATCGATATGAACTACACAACGGAGTAATTTTTGAAATACCTTTAGGAACTGGTGACCATTCCGACGTTACGGGCTTTATATCGAGTGAAATCAATTTTGAAATTAGGCGATTGCAATTGCCTTATTCAATTCCAGGTGACTGCTTACTCAAGCTTTCTCGTAACGAATCAGGCTACCAACAAGACGTAATTGTGCTAGACCGAACCGCGCTTATAAACGAACCACGCTGGAAAAAAGAATCGATCATCACGATGGGTAGTTCGGTTCGACTGGCTGTAGAAGTGGTCAGTACAAACTGGCGGGATGATTATTTTTTCAAGGCCTCGGACTATGAGGAAATGGGCATTTCTGAATACTGGATTGTAGACTATTTCGGTTTAGGCGGTCGCAAGTTCATTGGTAATCCCAAACAACCCACCATCTCGGTTTACCAACTGGTAGATGGGGAGTATCAGGTTAAACAGTTTAGGGGAAGTGAGAGGGTGGAGTCGCTGGCTTTTCCAGAATTGAGTTTGACGGCCGAGCAGATTTTTCTCGCTGGTTTGCCTGCTTGCAGTTGACGGGGGAGAAAGTCACTAAGGTGATTTCTTAGTCCGCGGAGGCGGACTTTGTTTGTGTAGTAGCGGTTTCAACCGCCGAATCATCTATTAGACATCTCCTAAAAAGCCTGGGTCGAACAGGCAGGATGCCTGTTCCACAATAATTATGGGAGATGTCTAAAGTATATCCTTAACTTAACTGCACCACTGGTTGATCCTCTAACAAAGTTTGATTGGCCAGCAAATCTTCCACGGTAATTCGCAGAAAACGCTGTTCATCAACGCGAAACAAAATTTTGACGCGATCGCTCCCCGGATACCCAGGCGGGCTCAATTGCGCGATACTGCGAGCTCCATCCTTATCATTTAAGGGCTGCACCGATGTTTGACCGGCGAGTTGCTTAGTAATCAATCTGTCGCCATCAAAATATATCTCTGTGCCGCCAGTTTCCGCCCCCAATTCACCGATAATTAATTCAATACTCGGCTGATTTTCCACAGAAGCACCCAACACTAATTCTACTGGTTCGCTCATCGGATAAGACTGGCCGGATTTGATTAAATTGTGCCAACTGTGGCAATTTTCGCGGCGGTTCCAGTAGCGAATGCCATAACTGTGGTAAAGAAAATCTTTGATTTGTATACCTTGACTAAGTTGCAGAGCACCTTGGGCGATCGCCTCAAAGGGCTTGTCACACCGAATTTTTGCTGTGTCGAAATATTGCTCAACCCACCGTTTGACAGCCGGAATTTGTACTGTGCCACCAACTAGCAAAACTGCGTCGATATCCCCTATTTCTAAACCTTGACGGCGCGCTTGCTGCAATACTTGATTCATGCACTCATCGAGGTTGTCAAAAAACTGATGTTCGGCGAGAATGGCTTCAAAGCGATCGCGATTTAATTCTAATTCGTAAGTCTCAAAATTCTCTTCGTCAAAATAAACTTCACTCGCTTTTTCTTGCACAGATAATTGAATTTTCAAACGTTCTGCTAATCTGGTGATAATCGAAGATTGCATCATGCCTGTAGTTTTGACAAAATCATCCACTACCCAATTATCAATATCGGAACCGCCTAAATTTTGTCCAGCTTTAGCTA
>RDXH01000039.1 GCA_004292745.1 Oscillatoriales cyanobacterium
TTTGTGGTCAGGGGCAGCTTACTTTGAGCCTGATGCAAAAGAGGCAAATTATTATTTGGTACTTGGATATGGTGCAGTTACAGAATCTGATATTCATCAAGCATTCAATATACTTAAGGGTTTGAGGCTTTGACGGTAAACAATGATGTCCTCACTAGAATTAGCTGGATGCTTAAGTAGGGAGGCGACTTTTTTGTTAAACGGATTCTATGATATCGAGGTTTGGCGACTGTAATATCAGGCGTTGCTTCAATTTCAAATATATCTCGGCTGAATAAGCTGTTTCGCGTCTAAATTGTATTTTTCGGGCGGGCTTTCTGGCCCACCCCACAGAACTTTTTTTAAACTTGACTATACAATTTAAATGCACTTCAGCTTGTCTTGCTCGAATGTAACGATCGCCAATTGTAGGAAAACGGTACACCGTCGTGTCCTGACTGTGGGTAATCTCAAATCCGGTGGCATCGGATTTGAGATTAGCTGTGGAAAAACCTGTGGACAAATCACCGTAAGTTTGTGGAAAATATCACGGATGCTTTTAACCTGGACATTCTTCGATATCATCGACACCCTAAAGATCCTTAACTCTCTGGCTGAAAAAAGTTTTTGAGGATCGAGGGGCGGGCGATCGACTTTTTCCAGCTTTTCCACAAGTTTTCCACAGGCAAAAAGCAACTACAAGCCTTTTCAGACAAGCATTTAATTTTGTTTTCCACAGTTTACACAGAGCGAACCCCAGAAAAATAATTCAACAAATTAAAAATGAATCTGGTGCTGTGTGCACACCTACACACAGAAAAACCGAGCCACCGACTTTCTGTGATACGATTTGTTTCTATCTCAAATCCGGTTAATTAACCTTCATCTCATGAAATTGGTTTGCACCCAAAGTGACCTCAACGCCAACCTCTCGTTGGTAAGCCGGGCCGTTCCCTCTCGCCCGACACATCCCGTACTAGCCAACGTGCTCTTAGTAGCGGATGAGGAAAATCAACGGGTTAGCCTGACAGCTTTCGATCTAAGTTTAGGCATCCGTACCAGCTTTCCAGCAGCAGTGAGAGGTGGCGGAAGTTTCACCATACCCGCTAAATTACTCAACGACATTGTTTCCCGACTCCCAGATGGAGAGATTACTTTAGAAGACGAAGCAGGAGACACCGTAGCATATCTCACTTGCAGTTCTGGCAGTTACCAAGTCAGAGGGATGGGCCCAGAAGAATTCCCAGAATTGCCCGCCATTGAAGGAGGCACAATCCTCCATTTGCCCCCAGAAGCCTTAATTGAAGGACTCAAAGGAACTTTGTTTGCTACTAGCCCCGACGAAGCAAAACAGGTACTGGCAGGGGTGCATTTAAAGGTACTAAAAGATTGTCTAGAATTTGCAGCTACAGACGGCCACAGATTAGCAGTAGTTCAAACTGCCAATGACAAATCTGAAGGGGAAGAAACAGAAAAAGAATTTGAGGTGACAGTTCCAGCTAAAGCCTTGCGGGAAGTAGAAAGAATGCTAGTCATGCGACAGTGGACTGAACCTGTCACCCTGCATTTTGAACACGGTCAAGTTGTGTTTGAATGGGCCGACCAACGGTTGACAACTCGCACCTTGGAAGGGCAGTATCCAGCCTATCGCCAGTTAATTCCGCCTTCCTTTGAGAGGCAAATTACAATGGATAGGCGAGCTTTCTTATCCGCAGTAGAAAGAATAGCTGTTTTTGCCGACCCAAAAAATAATATTCTCAAATGCAGTATCGACTCGGTGAATCAGGAAATCACTTTGTCGGTAGATGCTAAAGATGTCGGTAGTGGCAAAGAGTCAATGCCCGCGCAAATTTCGGGAGACAGCATAGATATCGCGTTCAATGTCAAGTATTTAATTGACATTTTGAAAACGGCTCAATCCCCAGAAATTCAACTGCAATTAAATGGTGCTTTGGCCCCCGTAATTTTTCAGCCTTTGGGCGGAGTCAATGCTACTTTCTTGGTAATGCCTGTTCAGCTAAGAGCTTAAAAAGAGTCAGTTGTCAGTTGTTATACCAACCCTAAATCATTTGTGAATTTCTTACTCCCTCCCCTTACTAAGGGGAGGGTTGGGGTGGGGTAAAAATATTTACGACTCATTTAGAAATTACGAGACGGCAATGCCGTGTCCCTACAATTAATTACGGTAGGGAGACGGCAATGCCCATTAGTGTCAACTTAAGCTGTCAGCCCGCCCCGTGTTCATTGGTCATCCCGCGAGTCCGACAGGGGTTTAAACCCCTGTCTAATAGCTAAAGTCCTCTTAAGAGGACTAATGAGTTGAGCATTCTTCTCTTCAGTCCTCTTTAGAGGACTTTAGCTTTGAGACAGGGGTTTTAACCCCTGGCGGACTATCGGACCCACAGACGGACTTAGCGGGCTGACAGCTTAAGTTGACACCAATAGGCAATGCCGTGTCCCTACAATTAATTACGGTAGGGACACGGCAATGTCGTCTCCTCTATATCATAGGTCGTGCAACCAGAATTGATATTACTCAGTTACCATCCGTTACATCCGTTACATCCGTGGAGCGAATCCGTTGCCGAACTTCCTTCAAATCATTGGCAACAAAATCTCAAATTCCGTACCAGTTCCAGGTGTAGAATGCAAATTCAACTTACCTTTGTGCTTCTCCGTCACAATTTGATGAGTAATAGCCAATCCCAAACCAGTACCTTTCCCCGCCGGTTTCGTGGTAAAAAATGTCTCGAAAATCCGCCGCTGAACTTCTGGCGGAATACCAGGCCCATTATCGGCAATTCTAATCGCTATCCAACCATGATTTTGGCTTTTTTCTGCTAGTTCCGAACTTAATTTACCCTTTTGATTGACTAAAGATAGCTGTTGTGAATTTTCCAAATCACCTCTCACATAATTTTGCATCAATTCTGAACTCACGCAATCTCCGTCAGCCACATCTATTACCTCAGTTTCAATAGTAATAGTAGGTACAAAACCTGTTTTTCCTTTCAGTTCTTCCAAAGCATCCGTCGCGTTGCTGATGATATTCATAAATACCTGGCTCAACTGACCAGAATAGCACCTGACTAAAGGCAAGTCTCCATAGTTTTTAACTACTTTAATCCCGTACTTAAGACGGTTTTTCATGATTAGTAGTGTGCTGTCAATACATTCATGGAGATTTGCTTCTTTGCGTTGGGTTTCATCCATATGAGAGAAGGTGTGGAGACTGGTGACAAGTTCGGTCAATCTCTGTGCAGAAACTTTCATACTTTTGAGAATTTCCGCCCAATCTTCTTCTAAAAAATCAAATTCTATGCGTTCTTTTAGCTCCTCAATTTCTTCGTTGGTGCCGACAATTTTTTCATATGCAGACAGCAAATCCATCAGGTCTTGGGAGTATTTTGACAAAAATTCGAGATTTCCCGTGATGCAAGTGACAGGATTTCTAATTTCGTGGGCGACTCCAGCCACCATTTGTCCTAAACTGGCTAGTTTTTCAGTTTGAATTAATTGGGCTTGTGTTTGTTGTCGCAGCAATTTTGTTGCTAGTTCGTGAATGTTGGATTGGGCTACTAGCAATTCGTGGACGTCCAGTAAACAATAAGTTTGAGGCGATGTTTGAACTACGATGGGTTCATAAAGGAGCTCTTGCGATCGCTGTAAGGACTTTCTCGCTGCATCAACTATTAAAGTATCGCTAGAAAAAATTAAAGTTTCTGTTTCGGCAAATCGGTATAAGGCCCTCACAGGTCGCTTTAAAAATAATTCTCGCCCAAAGGGACGGCTGATAAATTCCAAAAATCTCCGGCGGGAAATCATGCCGGCAAATAGACCCATATCGGTTAAAATCACTCCTGGAAGCAGGGGATAAGCCTCCAACATCTGAGCAATTTTACTTCCCAAATCTGTAGCTTCTACCTGAAAATCATAAAGTGACAATTCTTGAAGAGTTGATTCCAAACGGAACTCTGCTATATAATTATTTTGCATGAGTTGGGCTGGTATTTCGATGCAGGACGTATTCAACATAAATTCATCAGCACGAAGATAGAGGTTATATTTACAAGTAGACATTTAGCTGCGATCGCATAGCAAACCGCTTTTTAAATTATCGAAAAAAACAGCAGAGCAGTATCAGCAATATATACTATAAGCAATATAGAGGCATCCCGGCCGTTATGCTATATTTTATTTTATATTGAGTTTTGGCGGATTAACGATTAGTTCCCAAATTTAGTAACTTTTTAACCTGAATTTAAACTTTTAACCTGTGGTTAAAACTAATTGCAATTGCTATCCATACTCTCTGGTTTAGAAAAGTCCTGAATACCAGCTAGCATTCCATAGCCAGAGATTTTTAATGGAATCTTAACTTGGCTGTGCGATCGCGTAACACCGTCAGGCTATGATTAATACCACATCCGGGTTATTCACCCCATTGTTTGTCCCTCCCCCTTTCTCCCTGTCCCCCTCTCTCCCCCTCTCCATGTCGATAAATAGGGGTTTTTAGCCAGTCTTTAGTATGACGGGGGGTAGGCCCAAAATCGCAGTTTACAAGTAGGTGATGGATGGAACCCGCCCTGACAAATCAGTTAAATAATGCTTTCACCCTCTTTCTCAGCTTGTTAGTAGAGGCTATACCTTTTCTGCTGCTGGGAGTTTTATTTTCCGGTGTGCTGCTGGGGTTTGTAGATGAACGCAAACTCATAGCCCGCATCCCCCGAAATCCACTGCTGGGGGCTTTAGCCGGTAGTTTAGTCGGGTTTTTGTTTCCTGTGTGCGAGTGCGGTAACGTGCCGGTGGCCCGCAGGTTGTTGATGCAAGGAGTGCCCGCACCGGTGGCGATCGGCTTTTTACTCGCCGCACCGACAATCAATCCGATCGTGATTTGGGCGACTTGGACTGCTTTTCGGGATCAGCCAGAAATTGTGGTTTTACGGGTGGTATTTTCCCTAATCACTGCAACTATCATCGGCTGGGTGTTTAGCACCCAGAAAGACTTGCGGCCTCTGCTACAACCCGCGATCGCCCGCGCCATTCCCCTACCGAAACCAGATTTTTCCGAAACACAGCTACTAACAGCGGAAACTCCTTCCCTGTTGCAGTCGGGGACATTTATGCTAGGTATGCCAGGGGGGGCAGTGCCGATCGAATCTTTGCTACAAGACAACTGGAAGCCCTTACAAACAGACAAAACTGAAAAAACCTCGAAACCTTCCTCCCTGTTCCACCGCCTTTCTAAAGAGCGTCTGCGCCTGCTGCTAGATAGTATGGTACAGGAGTTGCGCGAATTGGGAGGTGTGTTAGTCGTTGGTAGCGCGATCGCGGCGATCGTTCAAGTTGGCACCCCCCGCGAACTAATTCTCAACCTCGGCCAAAGCCCCGTTTCTTCGATTCTCGCCATGCTGTTATTAGCCACAGTCGTGTCGATTTGTTCTACGGTAGATGCCTTTTTTGCCTTGTCTTTCGCAGCCACATTTACCAGCGGTTCCCTCTTAGCTTTTCTGGTTTTTGGTCCGATGATTGACATCAAAGGCATCGGTTTAATGCTATCAATTTTTAGAGGTAGAGCCGTAATTTACTTAATGGTACTGGCGGCTCAGTTAACTTTTTTAATGACTCTCGCCGTCAATTTATATCTAGGTTAGCATCAGCAACATTTTTTTTAAGTGTAACTTAATTAAAGAGCGATCGGGAGCAATCCTCAAATCTCAACTCTTCAATCTCCAATCTCAAATCAGACGTGATGATTCTTAAAAAATTCGGTCCTTGGCTAGACACTGTAGCTATCTTATCCTGGGGAATATTGCTCCTCAAATATTGGATCACTGGCAAATTAAGCATTTTGATTCACCCCAATTACTTTGGCTTGACTGTAGCCGGAGGCATTGGCTTAATCATCCTTAGCAGTTACAAAATGTGGGAACTCATCCAGCTCGATCGCAGCAACCACAAATCTCGGACATCATCCACCATCAACTCTCCCAGAATCCCAAAAGTTGAACATATTACTTTATTTCCCCCCAGTTTTGGCAGTACCTTAATGTTGAGCGTCGCCTTAATCGGTTTAGTCACGACACCCCGTACCTTTACCAGTCAGACAGCATTAGAACGAGGCCTGACTGAATCTCTCCCCATCACCAGACTGCAACCCCAAGAATTTCGCAATACCACCAAACCAGAAAAGCGATCGCTCATCGAGTGGGTCCGCCTGTTAAATTTCAATCCAGAGCCTGACACATATATAGGTCAAAAAGTCAAGGTTCAAGGATTTGTAATTCACCCGCCCAAGGTATCAGAGCAATATATTTGGATCGGTCGTTTTATCATTACCTGCTGTGCCGCAGATGCCTATCCAGTCGGTTTGCCCGTAAAATTACCGATCGGTCAAAGCCGCACCGCATTTCCCCCAGACAGTTGGTTAGAAATAGAAGGAGAAGCCATCTCAGAAGAACTGCAAGGGAAACGCAAATTAACTATTCAGGCTGATTCCCTCAAATCAATTCCCGAACCAAAAAACCCTTATGATTATTAGACATCTCCCAACAGGGCTGTTAAGGGCTGGTAGGATGCCTACCCCACCAGAATTATGGGAGATGTCTATTAAATGTCGAACAGGTGACAGATTAAATTTGACCTTTGTGATTGTGGCATAACCCTCCCGCCCTCGGCGATGTCCAAATTAAGATGTTGTCAAGTCAGGTAAAACATTAGCCTCCGTATCCTGTAGGAGTTGCCAATAGCAAATGCAGCAACTAGACTCATGATGAGAAGATAAGTTTAAAGTTTATGTCATCAGAAAAAAAACTAGCCATCAAAGGCGCAATCTGGACCATCATCAGCTATGGAGGCAGTCAAATTCTCCGATTTGGCAGTAACCTCATCCTGACACGGCTGCTTTTGCCAGAACTATTTGGTCTTGTTGGTCTTGCTTATGTTTTCATCGTAGGTGTTCACCTATTTTCAGATATCGGTCTGGGGCCAAGTATCATCCAGAACAAGCGTGGAGACGATCCAGAATTTATCAACACCGCTTGGACAATGCAAATTATTCGCAGCTTTTTTGTGTGGTTGTGTGTAATGTTAGTTACTTGGCCTGTGGCTACTTTTTACCAAGAACCACGTCTGCTGTGGTTGATTCCAGTGATCGGTATCAACACGCTGATTGGAGGGTTCAACTCCACTTCCATATTCAGCCTCAACCGGAAAATGGCAGTCAAGGAAGTAGTAATTTTTGAGTTTGGCACCCAGATAATTTCTACTACAGTGATGATTATCTGGGCTTTCTTAAATCCCAGCATCTGGGCGATTCTGGCTGGTGGTTTTAGTAGTACCTTGGTAGAGTTAATCTGGAGTCATTTGTTGATTCGCGATCGGCCTCACCGCTTCACTTGGGATCGAGAAGCAGTTAAAGAAATATTTTCTTATGGAAAATGGATATTTTTGTCTACACTTTTATTTTTTCTATGTTCTCAAGCCGATCGGCTAGTTCTAGGAAAAATCTTTTCTTTGACGATGTTGGGCATTTATGGCATTGCTTTCACCCTCGGTGATATGCCACGTCAAGTGATTATAGCCATTGGTGGCAAGGTGATTTTTCCCTCTATTTCCATGCTAGCAGAGTTGCCTCGCGAAGAATTGCGCGCCAAGATTCTTAAAAACCGTAACCTGATTCTGATCCCTCTAGCCATAGGTTTAGCATTCTTTGTCAGTTTTGGAGATCAAATAATTTTAATCCTGTACAGAAAAGAGTATATAGCAGCATCTTGGATGTTGCCTATTTTGGCCTTAGGAATTTGGCACACCACCCTCCACAATTTGATGAGCTCTTGTCTGTTAGCTATAGGCAAATCTCAGTACGGAGCTATGGGCAATTTCGCCACTTTCTTGAGTATCACTATTGGCATACCAGTCGGATATCATTTCCTGGGTTATTTAGGTGCTGTGATTGCTGTAGCTGTGGGCGATATTCCTACTTATTTAGTCATTACCTACGGTCTTTGGAAAGAAAAATTATTTTGTTTGTGGGAAGATGTTAAATTGACAGCATTGTTTTTAGGGGTACTAGCAACTATACTGTTTTGTAGATATCATTTTGGTGGTGGTTCACCGATCGACCATCTGTTACCGACGGATCTATCACCAGGTAAAGTATTTTAGTAAAACAAACGGAGAGAGTGTTAATTAACTTTTTAAGTGTGGGCATAAATTTAGATAGGAAAGAGGAGAGAAAGATTAGTGAGTATTTTAAATAAAAAAATTAATCTTTCCTCGTTGAATGTAGGGCTATTTAAACAGCCGATCGACCGCACGGCAATCATCTTGATGCTAGGACTGAGCCTGTTAATTGGACTGTTGCTGCTGTCGGGCGATCGCACCGCACCGCGAGTCCGAGAATTTACCTGGCAAAACCAACAAATCGGGGCGGCAGATACGGGATTTATCCTGACATTCTTTCGCCCCATGAATCACTCCAGCGTCGAAGAAAACTTAAAAATAGAACCACCTCTCCCCGGCAAATTTAGCTGGGCTGGAAGGCGCATGGCTTACACCCTCAAAAACCCCGCACCCTACGGCGTTACCTACACATTAAAACTCGCAGGAGCCACGGACAAATACGGAGGAGAAAACAACCAAAATCCAGGCAGGCAAATTCAACCATTTAGCGCTTCCTTTCGCAGTCGCGATCGCGCTTTTGCTTACATCGGCGTCAAAGGCGAAGCAGAAAGCAGATTAATGTTAGTCAATCTCTCCAGCACCGACCCGAAACCCATCCCCCTAACTCCCAAAGATTTAGTCGTCACCGATTTTAAACCCTATCCTAACAGCGATCGCATCTTATTCTTAGCAACAGATCGATCGCAAGTCAAATCAGGCTCCACCAGAAGCCAAGAACTATTCACTGTTACCACCGGCCTAAATCCCCAATCGGGAGGGGAAGTGTCACCACCGCAGCCAGCAGGTAGAATCGACAAACTATTAGATGCCAAAGATTATCAAAACCTCAAATTCGACCTCTCAGCCGACGGCAAAACCATAGTTATTGCCCGCGTCAACCGCCGTAATCCCGCAGATTTTAGTCCTTGGATTTTAGAAGAAAAAATGCCACCTCGACCCTTGGAAAATCAACAAGGTGGTGATTTTATGATTCGGCCAGACAACAAATCGATGGTAATATCTCAAAAACAAGGATTAGCCATCGTCCCCCTCAAACCCCAAGCAGAACCAGTAGAATTCTTGCCCAAATACGAACAGGTATTAGGCATGGCCCGCGACAACTCCGCCGCAGCCTATGTTAAATACAACACCGACTTTACCCGATCGCTTTTCATCTTAGACAACCAAGGCGTAGAACAAGAAATATTGCGAATTCCCGGCAGCATTATCACCGTCCATTTCGACCCCCGCAAAGACAAAGACAATCAATTCCAGCGCCTATACTGCCTTTTATCCCAACGTCTGAAAACAGAAGACTACAAAGAACAGCCGTTCATTGCCACCATCGACCTCAAAAAAGACGGAACTCGTCTGATAGGAACCATCAAACCCCTGCTGATTTTGCCCAACCAATTAGATACCCAAATCAGTTTATCTCCCGACGGACTGGCATTACTGTTTGACCAATCAGTCACATCAGCACAACCCTTAACACCAACCAGTCCTCGCAATGATAGCGGACAGTCGATCGCCAGCAGTCGCCTTTGGCTGCTACCCTTAATAGAAATACCTCCCGACGTTTCTCAACCCAAAGTGCAGCCCGAAGAACTGCCTTTTGCGGGCTATCACCCCCGCTGGCTACCCTAAACTAATTGGAAATTTGAACCCACCCAGCCGGCTAATCTCAAATCGAAAATCTCAAATTGAAAATCGAAAATCCTATGACTCCCGAAGAAATTACCCATACCCTCAAAGATTTATTTGGTGAAAGTGTGGAGATGGCTGCCGCCACTTCTTGGCAAGTAGAAACGCCCCAGTTTCGCCTGCTAGTGCTGCTTTCAGAAGACAGCAGTTGGTTGCGGATTTTGATCCCCATCGCCGATGCCACATCCACTCAAAAATTTTTCGATAAACTGCTAGAAGCTAACTTTGACAACACCCTCGAAACTCGTTACGCAGTACATCAAAATATCTTGTGGGGAGTATTTCAGCACAACTTGACTACTCTAGCCACTGGCGATTTCTCCGCCGCCGTAGCCAGACTGCTGGCTTTACAACAGCGTGGTTTGTCAGACTTTTTCGACGACTTGATCGAAACCCGTATCCGTCAAATCATCAAAGCGGCCAAGATTCAGGGACAGTCTGTGGAAACTACCCTTCAGACTTTAGACCGTTTTTACGCAGAAGGCTTGATGGGGGAAATGGAACTCGGACCAGAGTCTCGCCAACAGACTCTCGCAGCTTGGCGGTATCAATTAGAACGTCTATGGCCAGAAGTAGAACCGCAATCCTGAAGCAATTTCCTCTCTTGTCTCGAATTTTCCCTAGAGAAACTGCACAGTTACCCATCATTTTTAATCAGCCCCCAGAGGTATCTGTGGGGAAAACCCCCACCTCCCAAATTCCCAATTGAAATACTCTGCCAGCACCCCGAACATTGTATAAAAAATAACACTAGCCAGTTTATAAAATTTTAAGATTTTCAGAAAATACGCGATCTTAGGGTATTTTATGGTAAAAAGTTTATATTAAACATCTGTAAGTTCCACAACAGCTTTTATCCCTTAACATTGATTTAGAAACAATATTTTTAGCAGACAATGCTGACCCGATCGGGCTTTCCGATAGGGTGCTGTTGCAAATTACTTGATGGGAATGGAGAATGGGGAAGAGGAGAATCGGTAACAAAAAAGTTTTGAGATGGCCGCTGTCCTTCGCGAACAACGCTCTGGAAGTGAGTAATGTTTAAGTTAAAGAGTAGCAAATTCACGCCCTCGATACTTAAAAATCCCAACTACTGACTTGCTTACCAATGACTCATCACCAGTTAACTATGACGGATTAAGTATGAATGACCAGCAACTTTAGTTATCTATCAATAAAATATTTAACAGAGGTTTCATCAATGTTTGCTTTGCATGAGTTTAACTCGGAGTTATCAGTGTTGCATATACCTGAAATTTGTACTTGGAACCTCTCTTTAGAATCTACCCTCCTAGACCTGCCTCTATACAACTGCCAAATTGAATTAACTCAACAGGCAAAAGAAGTGGCTCAGGCTTTTGACAAAAAACCATTACTTCCAGGCGTTATTTTGACGGATCGGGGGAAATTTGTCGGCATCATTTCCCGAAGACTATTTTTTGAAAGAGTCAACCGACGCTACGGTATAGAAATGTTTTTTAAACGACCAATAGAGGTTTTATATCGTTTTTCTAGAAAAGATATGCTGATACTATCAGGCACTAAATTAATAGTAGAAGCAGCCGAGGAATCGCTCTACAGACCAGCCGAATTAGTTTACGATCCCATAGTAGTCGAAGTAGCCCCAGAGACCTACTGGCTGTTAGACGTACAACAGTTAATGGTAGCTCAATCAAAGATTCACCAATTAACCAATAAATTGCTCCAAAAGCAAACAGAAGCCAAATTGATTCAAACAGAAAAGATGGCCAGTTTGGGAAATATTATCGCAGGGGTAGCTCACGAAATTAGGAATCCCCTCAACTGTATTTGGGGAAATTTAAATTTTCTGCTGTCTTATTTTGAAGATTTACTCGAACTTATGTCAGCTTACGAAGAAGAATTTTCCGAGCCATCTCCTGTAATTGCAGCTATCAAAGAAAGGATCGAATTTGATTTTTTGCGAGAAGATTTACCAGCCACTCTAGAAGGTATGAAATTTGGGGCTGAACAATTGCTCAAAATTGTTAACAGTCTGCACAACTTCTCTCACATGGACGAAAGTAAGCCATTTAGTACAGACATCCATGAGTGCATAGAAAATACACTTTTAATCCTAAAAAATAGATTGAAACAAAGCACAGAAGTTGTAAAAAATTATGGGGACATGCCACTGATAAAATGCTATTCTGGTCAGTTAAGTCAGGTATTTTTAAATTTGTTAATCAACGCTCTAGATGCCTTGGCAGAGGGGGCTAGCGATCGCGAAATGAATGGGCAGTACCCGCAAAATTGGTATCCCCGGATCGAAATTACCACCAAAGTAGTAGAAGTCGATGACAGGAAATGGGCCGCAATTATTATTACCGATAACGGCCCAGGCATTCCCCCAGAAATTCAGGAGCAAATATTTGAGACCTTTTTTACCACCAAACCAGTAGGTAAAGGAACCGGGATGGGGCTGGCTATCTGTCATCAAATCATCACAGAAAAGCACGCGGGTAAACTAAATTTGCGATCGCAACCGGCACCCAACACCGAATTCGAGATCCTGCTACCTATAGTTCAGACCTGCGATCGAAAGGCACTTTGAAAGAATTTTGTGGACATACTTGACATCGCAGACAGTCTGGCTACCATCAAAAGTCTTGTCAAACCAAGGCAAGCAGTTAGCACCAGAACCTAGCCAGATGCTCACCAGACGGTAACATCGAAACCATGAGAACAACCAGACCTACTCAAAAAAAAATCCCCAATTTTGCTGTTTAAGTGAAATGATAGACTATGTTAGTAGCACCCGATCGTTTTCACAGTCAGGGTATTCCGGTAACTCAAAGCGATCGTGGCAAATACATTCAGATCTAAAATACTTGGTCCTTTGCTCTCCGAAGGCAGCCATCAAGACCTTTCGCTAGAGTCTACTCTCCGGGACTTGCCCCTGTATCAATTTCAGGTAAAATCTAGCTGCTTGGGCGCTCCTGTCGCCGAAATGTTTGAAAAACACCCCCTATTACCGGGAGTAGTTTTGGTAGAAGCAGGAGAATTTGTGGGCATGATATCCCGCAGGCTGCTGCTGGAATACCTGCTCAAACCCCAAGGTACGGAGCTATTTTTGCGCCTACCACTAAAAACTCTCTACAGTTATGCTCGCGTCGAGATGTCTGTGCTCAGGGAGAGTACAACCATCTTAACCGCAGCCCCGCAAGCTCTGCGTCGATCGCCCGAATTGCAGTCAGATCCCATCGTCGTGCAAATCGACTCCCAATCCTATAGGCTGCTAGACTCCCACACACTCAACATCGCCTACTGGCAAATACGTGGCATAGAAACTCAAGTGCGCTACGAAAGAGCCCAAGCGCAAATGATTCAAAGCGAAAAAATGGCTAGTTTGGGGCGTTTAGTCAACGGAGTAGCCCACGAAATTTTAGATCCCGTAGGGTTTATTTGGGGCAATTTAACCTACATAAGTGATTACAGCAAAAACTTGATCGAGTTGCTATCAGTTTACGATGCCCACTGTACAGAACCTCCGCCAGAAATCGCCAGACTAAAAGAAGAGATAGACTATGACTTTTTGCAAAACGATTTCCTCAGCACAGTTGGCAGCATCAAAGCCGGAGCCGAACGTTTGAGCAAGTTAGCCACCAGCTTGCAAAACTTCTGCCACATAGACGACGTGTATCCCAAACCCGCAGACTTGCACTCAAATATTGACAGCATTCTGCTACTGCTAAAAAGCCGCTTGAGCAGCGAAATTCAAGTAATAAAAAACTACGGATACCTACCCCCCGTACCTTGCTATGCAGGAGAACTAAACCAAGTATTTATCAACATCTTGACTAACGCCATCAATAGTTTAATTAACGAAGCTGTCGGTCAAGAATTAGCAAAAGAATTCAGAGGAAAGGCCTTGAAAAATTTCGAGCGCAAACCTCAAATTGAAATCATCACTCAAGTTTGCAGCCCCGAACCGCCCATCGACGAGGCTCGACCCCACCTGCGCTGGGTTTCAATCCGCATCAAAGATAACGGACCAGGAATGTCTGCGATGAAATACCAAAAAATTTTACATTCATTTTCAGCCGAAAAACGAGTCCTCAAAGAAACAAGTTTGGCAGTTAGCTATCAAATCATCACAGGCAAACATGGCGGCATCTTCAGAATGCAATCGGAGTTAGGAATGGGCACAGAATTTGAAATTTGGTTGCCATTGATATAAACAAGTCCGTTGTCCGTTGTCCGTTGTCCGTTGTCCATTGTCAAAAATGCCTGATGCCCAATGAATAATTCCGATGAAGAGAGGAATTGATATCAGGGGGGGGTAGCCCGATCCCCCATGTCTAAATGAGTGCCACACATTTTGCAGAATTTAGCATTAGCATCATGTACCGACCAACCGCAACCTTGACAAACACTATCTACTTGATTAGCAGTTTTAACTAATTGTTTAATCAAATCCCCCAACTGCCAAGGAATCAGGGCAATGCCCGTAACTATCATCAAAATAGTCAAAAAGCGCCCCGCTTCCGAAATCGGAATCACATCACCAAATCCCACCGTTGTCATCGTCACAACGGAAAAATAAACCGCATCCAAAAAAGTGCCAAAACCTTCAGGATTTACCGGATGTTCGACTTGATAAATCAGACCAGAATAAACAAAGATTATTGCGAGCAAAGTAAACAAAATCCGAGAGAAAATCACGCCATCTTCGGTGCTGATGCGAAAAATAGAAATTTTTAATTCCAGAAAGCGGATGAGTCTGAGAATTCTAAACCAGCGAAAAATTCTGATAAAACTGACATTGACAAATCCCAGCAAAAATGGTAATATTGCCACCAAGTCAATAATAGAAAAGAAACTAAAAACAAATTTAACTTTATTTTCAGCACACCACAGTCGCAATAAATACTCAATTGCAAAAACGATTAAAAGGACGGTATCGAGAGTTTGCAATTTAAATCTCACAGGTTCCGCCAGGGGGTAAGTTTCGGCGATGAAGCTGGCGGAAGATAGGAGAATAAGTCCGGTAAGAGTTAAATTGACGGTTTTGCCAATTGGGGTTTCGATATCTTCGAGATAAAAGCCTATTTGCTTTCGAGTTAACATAGATGGGATAATTAATACCATTTGTGAGGTAAGGAAATTATCGCATATGAGCATCGAATTAACTAAGGGTGAAAGGTTCAATCTTTCTCAGGAAGTTCCTAATTTCAATAAATTGGCGATCGCCCTAGGTTGGCAAGTCAGCCAGACAGCACAAAACTGCGACATTGACGCATCTGTTTTTATGTTAGCGGCGGATGGTCGCATTCCCGATGAAAAGTATTTTGTATTTTACAATAATTTGACATCGCCAGACGGTGCGGTGCGGCATTCTGGAGACAGCAGGAGTGGACAAATCGAGGGAGATGACGAGACGGTTTATGTGGATTTGAGTAAAATCAATTCGGCGATTCAGGAAATTGTGTTTGTTGTGACTATTCACGAGGGAAAGGAAAAGCATCAAAGTTTTAGTCAAGTTACAAATGCTTTTATCCGGCTTTACAATTCCGAGACTGGAAATGAATTGGTTCGGTATAATTTGAATCAGATATTTTCGGAAGAAACGGCTTTGGAATTTGGACGTTTGTATAGGAAGAATGACGAATGGAGGTTTCAGGCGGTGGGACAGGGATATAATGCTGGGCTGCAAAGTTTTGTGGATAAGTATTATGTTGAGAATGCGGTTACTCAGGGCGCGAATGCTGGTGGGAAGGTTGATGATGCTGAGGTTTTGAGGCTTTTTAGCGATCGGGTGGATAAGCTATTGCGAGAAGAATCGGCATCTAGCAAAGCGGTAGAATCGCCGATCGCTATTCCTGTGAATGCTGATATTATTGTGCAATCTGAGGAAGAGGCAAAAATAGATGATTCTGGACTAGAAAATCTGGAACCAGCTATGAGTGCTGAGGAATTTTTGCAACGGTATGAAGAGGGAGAACGAGATTTTACTGGAGTTAATCTAGCCGGAGTAAATCTCAGCGGAAAAACTCTCGAATCAAATGTCAGTCTCAGTCAAGCAAACCTGAGAAATGCCAATCTAGCAAATGCCAAATTGATTCAGGTAAATTTGATTGGAGCTAACTTGCAAGGCGCAAATTTGAACTCAACAAACTTGCAAAGTGCTGATTTGATTGGAGCTAACTTGAGTGGGGCTAACTTAACCAAGGCAACCTTGTATTATGCAAGACTAATTCAGGCAAATTTGAGTCAAGCCAACTTAAGCGAAGCAAAGTTGGATCAGGCAAACCTGACGACAGCAAATCTGAGTAGAGCTAACTTAACTCAGGCAAGTCTAAGTAGTGCTAATTTGACAGAAGCAGACTTGAGTCAAGCGAAGGTAACTAAAGTTAACCTAAGTTCTGCAAACCTGAGTGGCGTTAACTTAACAGGGGTAAGTTTGACTGGGGTAAACCTTCAAGGAGTTAACCTTAGTGGCATGAATTTGAGTGGGGTGAATTTGACAGGTACAGTTCTAAGTTATGCAAACCTCAGTGGCGTTAACTTAAGTGGTGTTAACTTAAGTGGGGCTAATTTGAGTGGAGCCAACTTGGATGGTGTTAACCTAACAGGAGTAAGTTTGGTTGGGGTAAACTTACATGGCGTTAATCTAAGCGGGCAAAACTTGAGTGGGTTTAATCTCTCTGGGGTTAACTTATATGGAGCAAACTTAAGTAAAGCAGACTTAACTTCAGCCGATTTGCGCGGTGCAGATTTGAATTGTACAAACCTAGAAAAAGCCAACTTAAAGGGAGCAAACCTAAGTGGGGTGACCAATCTGGACAAGGCAAAACTCACAGGTGCAATTATGCCAGATGGCACAATTCACGAATGAATTAATGTTTGTAGTAAGGACTTCATTCCTCAGACATGGAAGGACTAGGGCGTGTTTTTAAACCCGGAGATCACCCCTAGCCCCCCTTAAAAAAGGGGGGGATAAGAGAATTCAAATTCCCTTAGCAATGGAAGGAATAGGGCGTGTTTTATTAACCCGGAGATCCCCCCTAACCCCCCTTAATAAGGGGGGGACAAGAGTATTTTCAAAGTCCCCCTTCCCCCCTTGGGGGGGGCAGGGGGGGGGTGGGGATTTAGGGGGATCGAGACTCGACTACAAGCGACATTCATCGTGGGTTTTAGTCTTAAGTTGATATCAATGGTGAGATGTGCATCGCCCTAGAAATAGATTATGATTAGTGTGAAATGTCAAATACATAGATTTTCGATGAATGAATCTGACACGGAAATTATAGAATCTACCCTCAGATGGATGACGGAGTTTGTCGAGTTACCCCATTCTGTTTTCGGCGATTTACCTGTTTGTCCCTTTACTAAAACAGCACGCTTGGCCAATCAAATTTTATTCAAAATCGAACGGTTTTCAGCGCTGACTGAGTTCGATCGCAATTCTGCCATAATGCAATCGATTTATGAATTTTACAATTCCGATTTTGAAATAATGTTAGTCATTAATCCTGAAAAAACAGCAATTAGTGCACCGCAAACTCAAGCATTAATAGAAAAACTCAATAATCATATTTCAGAGCTGAGTTTGCTGGCTTTTCACGTTCATCCAGAGGAAGATTTTAATATTGACGGGCTTCATACTAGGAGGGCTCCGTATCCGGGCTTCACTGTTCAAGTAAATTCTCAGCTTAAGCCAGTTTCTGATTCTTTACTGAAAACTGAATATTATAGAAATTGGACGGCCCAACAACTCAAATATTTCGGGATTCCGAGAAATTGACGATCGCCCGTTCTCCCCGCGCCTCTGGAAGCAACTACAATAAGTTCAGCAAAAAATCTTTACAGATCAAGAACTTATGCAGCTCAAGTCCACAACCCGCCATATTCGCATATATACCGCCATCCTGGAAGATAACGAACTTGTACCCAGCAACGATCTGTTGACACTGGACATTGACCCAGACAACGAACTGAACTGGAATGATGAGTCGGTTAAACAGGTGTATGCCAAATTCGATGAACTTGTAGATTCCTATGAAGGCGAGGATTTGACGGAATACAACCTCCGTCGCATTGGCTCGGAATTGGAGCATTTGGTGCGATCGTTCTTACAGAAAGGCCAAATCAGCTATAACCTCAACAGCCGTGCTGTCAACTACAGCATGGGACTTCCCCGAGTGGATGCGAAAATTCACCTGTAAGGGCGTAAGAGCTATCTAGACTGCGATCGCCACTAGATGGGGAGATGGGGAGAAGGGGGAAAATCTGCTTTTATTCTTCTGGCTTCTGGCTTCTGGCTTCTGGCTTCTCCTCGATCTCCTCAGCTTCAACTGAACCATTTAGCTGGCCCTTGCGCTGCAAAAACTGTTTCACCGCCACCTGGCGGTTGGCCATGAAGTTACCCCAAGCACCGGGAAATACGCGATCGAGGGTTTCCACCAGCGCCCAAACCTCAAGATTCATCACTTTGTAGTAATGACCGTGGGAATGCTTAATCCGAGTTAGCATTTCGTCAACTTCGACCGCAGCAGGAAGTTTTGGGTCGGGAAAATTTTCAGGAACAGGGCTGGATTCCTCTAGGGGCATGGATAGACACTCAACTGCTTGGAGATGCTTGTAACATTAAACTTTAGTTGATTAATGACTCCATGTTATCAACAATCGCCTGAAAACCCGATCGACTAAAGTCCCAGTTTCAAAGCTAGTTGCAGGATAAATCCTGCCTGGATTTACCCATGGTGCCAAATGATGTTAACACAGTGTTTTGGCGTGGTAAAATACCACTTGTCAGTACCAGACATTAAAACTTACCCTCCGACTGGGGGAAAGTGAGGACCGAGGAGCCCAGTTGCAAGACTAGGAGAGCAAACCGCCTTTTTTGGTAACAGGATTGCGCCCTGAAACCCTAGCAATAGGGATATTAAGGCAACAAAGTCTTAAAATCCCCGCGTATGCGAGACCGGGGAGTGTAAAATAATCGCCACGTATTAACCCGTCGAGGTTCAAGCGCTAAAATAGTTCAGATCAGCACTGGGCCCAAAGGCGTCTAGGAACCCTTATGCAAAACTCTGTGCCAAACAAATACTTATGGGCTTTAGGTGAAGGGATAAAAGCTTGTAAACCGGGCGATCTAATTGCCGGTCGCTACAGGCTTAAGCGCGAGCGACTTCTGGTAGATACTCAACCCGAACAGTTACCGGAACTTCCCGAAGACATTCCCAACTTTATAACTCCTTATCTGAGACTGTTTGCCCATCAACTGCACGTACCCCAAGTATATGGGATGGTATCCTCCAAGGTCAGTAAGCTGTCGGGGGATATCTGGCTGCTGGAAAATTCGCCAATTAACAAGGTCAGCGAATGCTTGATGCCGGAATTGACGGACTCCTGGAGAGGGGCCTCGGCCATGCGTCAGCTTAATTGGCTGTGGCAAATTGCCCAACTTTGGCAGCCCTGTATTACTCAGGGCGTGGCTGCGACGCTGTTAACTCCCGAATTGCTAAGGGTGGAAGGGCCTGTGGTGCGGTTTCTGGAGTTACAGCCCGATCGCAAACCACCTAATTTGTCGGAATTAGGAAAATTGTGGCAGCAGTGGCTGGATGAGGCTCATCCGGCTATCCTCAATTTTTTGGGGGAACTTTGCCGACAAATGATCGCCCGTCAGATTCGCAACGGCGAACAACTCGTGGCTCAGTTGGATAAGGCTCTGCTAATTTGTGGCAAATGGTACGATCGCACGGTGGAGATTGCCACGGGCACTGATGTGGGGCGATCGCGGGCCCACAACGAAGATGCTTGTCACCCCCCCAGTGGTAGTGTACTGTCGGTGATGCCGGGATCGGAAGCTTGCGCGATCGTCTGCGATGGTATTGGCGGACAAGATGGCGGGGAAGTGGCTTCGGAATTGGCAATTTCTGTACTCTGCAAAAAGTTGCAGCAAGTTGTCCTCCACAAGGATATTTACGAGCCACTGACTCTGATTTCCAAGCTGGAACGAGCTGCTTGTGCTGCTAATGACGAAATAGCCGATCGTAACGACAGCGAACACCGCCAGGGCCGCCAGCGCATGGGAACTACCCTAGTGATGGGTTTAGCCCACGTCCACGAACTTTATGTCGCCCACGTCGGAGACAGTCGGGCTTATTTGATTACTCGCACTGGCTGCTATCAAGTTACTCTCGATGACGATGTGGCTTGTCGCGAGGTGCGTTTGGGCTATGCGCTGTACCGGGACGCTTTGGAACAGGTGGCGGCAGGTGCTCTGATTCAAGCTTTGGGGATTACTTCTTCTAACACTCTCCACCCTAGCGTGCAGCGTTTGGTGGTGGATGAGGACTGTGTTTTGCTATTGTGTTCCGATGGTTTGAGCGATAAAGACCGGGTTGAGGAATGCTGGGAAACGGAGATTTTGCCGATTCTTGACGGTAGCATTAGTGTGGCTTCGGCGCGCGATCGATTGATCGATATTGCTAATACTCGCAATGGTCATGATAACGTCACCATCGGCTTAATTCACTGTCAGGCACATTTGAAAGACAATACTTTTACAGAACTGTCCATTGCAGTTTTAGAACCGTCGCGGGAACCCATTCCTGACAGCGAAGATGTACCCACGGATTTGAACGATCGCACCAATACGGGTGAGGGTAATTCTCAATTAAAAACTGAGTTTCTACAGCTACCACAAAAAGGCAAAAGTCTATTCTCGCTGTTGCTGAAAATAGTATTTTTATTAGGTTTGGGAGGAGTATTTGCTTATTTTTTCATCCCTCCGGTAGGTCGGGCGATCGATGCTGCCGGGGAATCAATATTTGGGAAACGTGGTGTAATTAATACTAAAAGCAGTCCGTCACCAACGGTAACACCCCTCCCCGATCCGATTCAAGCTTTAGAACAAGGCTCCTTTGTAGAAATTAAAAATTCTGCCGTTTCGGGAACCGAGGGCGATCGCTTGTATTTGTTAAAACAAATTGGTGATGATGTAAAAGGAACAGTCCCTGCCGGTAGTGTTTTGCAGGTAACAAACAAACAGGTTGAACCGGCAGGTAATTGGCTGGAATTGAAAGTTTGCTCGATTCCTGGAGTAGTGACATCTAATTCTCCCAAACCAAATTCAAATAAAGATTTTTCCCGTGTTTTTAAACCAGAAACTAATCGCTCACCTGCTGTTTTTACTCCATCGCCTTCCCCCACTGTTAAACCAACTGTTGCAGTCCAAATCCCTAAACTGCAACCGGGGGAAGTGGGATGGATTCAAGAAAAAGATGCCCTGTCTCAGGTAGTCTCTAACCCAGCCTTAAACTCCAATCAACAGGGAAAATGTCTGGATGCTGATGGAACCAATCCCAATGGTAATTAAAGTATCAATACTAGATGCTGTCTCAAGAATTAGAGTAAGTTTTGTAAATAGGAAGATGCAGTTTGCTAAAGATAGAGTAATTTAAGGCAGACACAGACCTCAAATAAAATTTGGGGACCCTCAACCCAAAGATTCAACAGTCTCTTGATTTGATCTCAAACTATGACGAAAATCACAGATTATTTCCAGGGAGTTTATGCGGTAAATCTCCCTGAGAGGACAGATAGACGCAAACTCATAGTCAAGGAATTAGAGGCTGCAGGAATGCCCCTGAAGCCCCATCAGGTTGAAATATTTCCTGCAATTCGCCCCGACGATGCAGGAGGTTTCCCTAGTATTGGGGCGAGGGGATGCTTTTCTAGTCATGTGGCTATCCTCAAGCGGGCAAAACAGGAGGGTTTGAGCAGTATTCTGATTGTCGAAGACGACTTAGAAATATCACCAAATTTCAGCACAGAGCAAGCGGCCATCATCGAACAACTGCGTCAGCAAGACTGGGATTTCGTATACTTCGGACACGTCGCAAAGGTTGGAGAAAATTCTCCTGTCCCCCTGGTACCCTTTTCTGAGGCGGTGATGACTACTCATTTTTACGGTGTAAACGGCAGGATTTTCGATCGCCTCTTGGGTTTTCTCGAACAACTGCAACAGCGACCTCCCGGACATCCCGACGGTGGCCCGATGCACCTCGATGGAGCTTATTCAACTTTCCGAGCTCAAAATCCCGATGTTGTGACTTTGATTGCTTCTCCCAACCAGGGGTGGCAAAAGAGTTCCCGTAGTGACATCTATCCTAATCCCTGGTTTGACCGTGTACCGGGGATCAGGGAATTGGTAGCAGCAACAAGAACAGCCAAAACATGGCTGAAGCGTCGCCTTTCTCGTTAGTAGAATTAGACTTGAAAATAGTAGAATTCTCTCCAATCTTTGCACACAATAGGCATCTACAATAATTGTGGAACAGGCATCTTGCCTGTTCAAAGCTTGCTTTTATGAGAGTTTTAATAGCCCGAAAAACAATTAAGTAATATCAATTCCGGTTGTATCGGAATGATTTAACCGCGAAGGCGCGAAGTACGCGAAGGAAGAGAAGA
>RDXH01000040.1 GCA_004292745.1 Oscillatoriales cyanobacterium
GCTTTAATGGCACCGACGGAAGTTTTGGCAGAACAGCATTACCGCAAATTGGTAGGCTGGTTTAACTTGATGCACTTGTCTGTGGAATTGTTAACTGGTTCCACAAAAATCGCCAAGCGACGAGAAATTCACAGTCAGTTAGAAACCGGACAATTACCTGTTTTAGTCGGCACTCACGCCCTCATTCAAGATACTGTAAATTTTCATAAATTAGGCTTGGTAGTCATTGACGAACAGCACCGATTTGGTGTACAGCAGCGGGCGAAGTTGCAGCAAAAAGGGGAATCTCCCCACGTTTTGACCATGACTGCAACTCCCATTCCTCGGACTTTAGCGTTGACGCTACACGGCGATTTAGATGTCAGTCAAATTGATGAATTGCCACCGGGAAGACAGGCGATTCAAACTACTGTGTTGTCTTCAAAGGAACGCAGTCTAGCTTACGATCTGATTCGGCGGGAAGTGGCTAGCGGACGTCAAGTTTACGTTGTGTTACCCTTGGTTGAGGAGTCGGAAAAGCTGGATGTGCGATCGGCTATTGAAGAAAAAGAAAAACTTGAAACAAGTATTTTTCCTGACTTTAAGGTTGGTTTGCTCCATGGTAGAATGAGTAGTGCTGACAAAGATGCAGCAATTACTAAGTTTAGAGACAAAGAAACAGATATTTTAGTATCTACTACGGTGGTAGAAGTTGGCGTCGATGTCCCCAATGCAACAGTCATGTTAATCGAAAATTCCGAGCGTTTTGGACTGTCACAATTGCACCAGTTGCGGGGTAGAGTTGGTCGGGGCAGCAACCGTTCTTACTGCTTGCTAATGCCCGGTTCTAAAACCACTGATGCCATACAGAGAATGAAAGTTTTAGAACAGTCCCAAGACGGCTTTTTTATTGCTGAAATGGACATGAGATTGCGCGGGCCTGGTCAAGTTTTGGGAACTCGTCAATCAGGCTTACCAGATTTTGCCTTGGCTAGTTTGGTCGAGGATCAGGAAGTTTTGGAGTTGGCACGGGCTGCGGCTCAAATGGTAATTGAAGATGATGAAAGTTTGAACAATTGGCCCGTGGTACGGGATGAATTAGAACGTAGATATCAGCGGATGATGAGTGGGTCGATTTTGACTTAGCTGGAGATAATAAAAATATTTTTTTGATGCAAATAAAAAAAATCGCCTTTTTTTTCAGGGTTAAATGCTTGACTTTCCCCGCCTGATGACCTATAATCTAATAATGGGAGTGGTGACAAAAATAATTATTTTTGTCACCACTCCCATTATCTAAAATATACCACATAAAGTCCACCCATGTCAATAGGTAATCCTTCTTTTTTAGGGCCGAGCAATTATCAACAATCATTGATATCAAATCCACTCTTCATCGAAATTATTCATCTCTCTGATCTCCCTCTGTGTTCTCTGCGTTCTCTGTGGTTAAATAAATCCAAAATCTAAAATTGAGTAATGGTTCCTAACGCCGATAAGCTAAAGCAAATCGCTCGATTCCCGCTAAATCGGCAAATATCTGAACATCGCAATAACTCCCCTGACTTTCGAGTATTTCAACTACCGCCTCAGCTTGTCCGGCCATCATTTCAACCAACCAGACTCCACCGGATTCTAAATAATCGGGAGCTGTTGCTGCTAAATGCCGGATGCAATCTAATCCATCTAAACCGCCGTCTAAGGCTAGATGAGGTTCGTGTTTGGTGACTTCCGGTTGCAGAGTCAATACTGTGCTGCTGGGTATGTAAGGCGGGTTAGATATCATGCCGCTAACTTGACCTTTCAGGAATTCTAGCGGTTCCCACCATGAACCCCGATCGAACTTAATGCGATCGCCAAAACCGCAATTGTCCGCATTCTGTTGAGCAACTGCCAAGGCTGCGGTCGAAAAATCTACTGCATAAATTGTGGAATTTGTCAAGACCGAAGCTAGTCCGATCGCGATCGCCCCGCTGCCAGTTCCCAAATCCACCCAATTAGATTTAGAAAATTCTCCCCCCCGACTGTAGGGGCGGTGCCCCCGTGCCCGCCCTGGGTGGGTGGGGGTAGATTTTGGATTAGTATTTTCTGCTTCTAAACGGCTTTGAATAGCTTCCACAACCAAATCAATCAGCAATTCAGTCTCAGGACGAGGAATCAGCACCGCCGGCGTTACTTTGAGGGCAAAATCTCGCCAATGTGTAATTCCAGTTAAATACTGTACTGGCACTCGTTCCTGCAAGCGTCGCTTCCACAATTGGTCAAGTTCAGCTAAGGATAAATTCGATTGAATTTTGGGTGAATCCTTAAATGACTCCAAACGCAGAGCCAATTTATCCAAACTGGTCAACTCTTGCAGCAACCACTCAAGTTCGGTTAAGGAAACATCAGAAGCGATCGCCTCTACCTTAGCTCGATCGATCCACTGCCAAAGCTCTAAACCAGAGACAAACATGAGATTTTTGGGGAATTGGGCATTGGGAATTGGGAATCGGGAATTGGGAATGGGGAATTGGGCATTGGGCATCGGGCATTGGTAACTAATGAAAACAGTCAACAGTCAACCGTCAACAGCGGTGCCCGCTCGCGTAGTCGAAGGGTCAACAGTCAACCGTCAACAGCGGTGCCCGCTCGCGTAGTCGAAGGGTCAACAGTCAACCGTCAACTGCCAACAGTCAACAGTCAACTGCCAACTGTCAACTGCCAACTGTCAACTGACTAATTATTAACGAGCTGGTCGGGGTTGGCTGGGAATTGGAGCTTGAGGTGCCGGTCTGGTTTGGTTGGAGGCCGGGGGTTGATTTTGGTTCCCGGAGCCGGCTGGTTGGAGCGATCGCACAAATTCCAGTGACTCCCGCGAAGGAATCAAAATCAGTTGCGTTAAAAATTTGTCGTTCTCAGTACGCAAAGCTTCCAAAACGCTTTCCAAATTAACGACCTCAATCTTAATTGCCGTCGTTACGCTTGGCTGCTGCTGTTTAAAACGCTCCACCATTCCTTGCAATTCTTCCTTGTTAAAAAACAGAGGAATCACCTCTTCCTGACCGCGCTGAATGGTCAAATAACCATTTTCCGGGCCACCTCTAGCCAAAAACAGAGGCACACCATTGAACTCGTTGACTTGTTGCCCAGTCTGCTGAAGTACAGTTTTAGCTAACTGGACTTGCTGGGGAGTCGGAACGTAGGCAAACAATACTTCATCCGGCTTACCTTTATTTGCCTGAGTGATTTGATAAATTTCTCCTAGGGACACCGGCGTTACGCGCACCGATGCCGCCAACTGAGGATTTCTGGTTTTCAGTTGATCGACAAAAGCTTGAGCATCCTTCTGGCTGATGAAAATTCCAGCCACAGAAGCATTACCACTTTGACCCTGACCTTGCTTCGGTACAGAAGCGATCAGAGGTGCACCCTGAGCATCTGTAATAGTAAACACAGGAACCGATCGCAACTTTTCCAAAATTTGGGGTTCCGGCAGGGCCAGTGCAGACATATTACCTATTGGTGATGGGCCAAGCAGAGTGCTGCCCATAATCCCCAAAATTGCACCTAAACGAACTAATGATTTCATGTTTTTCCATCAGGAGCGAGCCATCCTGAGATACATTAACGCAAAGACTTGCCCATTGACACGATCGACACTGCCTGCGTAGATGTTTATTTTTCTTACTCACAATGCAAATTTTATCACATTACGAAGAACACTCTTGATTGAGGTTCTACTAGCAGCTTCTCGATCGCGACTTTAGTCTCGCTTGTTTGCCACACACCGTATTCTTTTGATTATTGGTAGTGGGCGGGGAGAGAATCGAACTCTCATACCTTTCGGTGTCAGATTTTGAGTCTGATGCGTCTACCAATTTCGCCACCCGCCCTTTTTCTTACTTTCACCATCGTAACACACCGATCGACTTTGTGCAAGCAAAGATTCATAATTTTTTGAACTTGCCCAGCGATCGATTTCCCTGGCCCGCAATACTGGCACTGGATGGGACAACTGAGAAGTCTGAGCTTGCTTGAGCATTTGCCCTAACTCCGTGCTGCTGAGGTCATCGTAGGCCCGCGCTTGGGCCAAAAACGCATCAACACTCAGTTTGGGAGCCAAAGTCGGAGAACCTCCGGCCAGCTTCATCAACACCGATGCTACCACTTTAGAGTCCTGAGTTGCCAACAAAGCCGCGCGATCGCAAGTAAATTCAGCACATCGCAGCCACTCCAACATTTGCGCCTGCAAACCCTGCACTAGCACGGTTCCCAAAGGGGAAATTTGACCAGCGGCTAACACAATTAAATTAGCCAGAGTCAAATAAACTCCATGTTCGCACTTCAAATGCCCCAACTCGTGACCAATTACCGCCTTAACTTCCTCATCTGTAAGCAAATCAATCAAAGAAGTGTGCATCACCACAAAAGGCTGTTTTCCCCGCATCGCAAAGGTGTAAGCATTGGGCATGGGATGCTGGCGGACATAAAGTTGAGGCACTTCCAAATCCAGAGTTTTGCAGGCATCCAATAACAAATGATGTAGGTGTGGCAATTGATTTTCGCCCACTTGGACGCTGGAAGCCAGATGTTCCAGCATGAAAAACTGTTCGCCAATTTGACCTAACAACTGTCGCACCATCAAATCCAAGCCCGGCAGTTGTTTGAGAGTATTAGTAGCTTCCAAGTCTAGCGGGTGGCGAAACTGATCTGCTTTCAAACCGATTAGCGGTATGTTCGACATTTTAGTCAGTTGCGAATGGGGAATGGGGAATTGGTCATTGGTCATTGGTTATTGGTCATTGGTTATTGGTCATTGGTTATTGGTCATTAAAGTTTGTAGTAAGGACTTTCTACTAACTAATGACCCTTCGACCCTTCGACTACGCTCAGGGCGCCGCTACTAACTAATGATATCGTTTCCGGCTGCATCGTCAGGTGATTTAACCGGACCTAGAACACTCTTGACACAGAGTCCGAGAATAGAGAGATGAATCATTCAGATGCTACCGGATTTGATATGACTACTGACTACTGACTAATGACCAATGACTAATGACTACTTTAAACCCGATCGCACTGGTTCGACAGGAGCCTCAGCATTAGCGACTTCTGTACCCTCTTTCACCCGCTCCAATTTCGCTCCCAATTTTTGCAATTTCACCTCTAACTGCTCGTAACCGCGGTCCAAATGCTGCAAACTGCTGATGGTGGTGACACCATCAGCAGCCAGTCCCGCCAGTACCAAAGCCGCCGAAGCCCGCAAATCTGTTGCTGTGACAGGCGCACCCGACAGCATGGGTACTCCGCGCACCACGGCCACATTGCCTTTGACCCGAATGTCCGCACCCATACGGTTAAGTTCAGCTACGTGACGCAAGCGGTTCTCAAACACAGTTTCCTTAATGATGCTGTCGCCCTCACTCATCGTTAGCAAAGCCATAAACTGAGCCTGCATATCTGTGGGGAAACCGGGGTAAGGTAAAGTTTCGATGTCTGTGGCTTTATGAATCTGACCGGGAACTATCCGCATCAGGTCGGGAGATTCTGTAATCAATTTTGCTCCCATTGCCTGCAACTTGGCAATGACTGCGGTGATGTGGTCCGGAATGACGGGCGATAAACTGATTTCTGAGTTAGTAATTGCTCCGGCTACTAAAAATGTACCGACTTCGATGCGATCGGGAATAATTGAATAGTCTACGGAGTGAAGTTTGGGAACCCCTGAAATTACGATGGTATTAGTTCCAGCGCCCTGAATTTGCGCTCCCATAGCGCGACAGAAATTCGCCAAATCTGCCACTTCCGGTTCTTGAGCCGCATTTTCAATGATGGTTTCTCCTTCAGCCAAGGTAGCAGCCATCATCAAAGTTTCCGTCGCTCCGACGCTGGGATAATCTAAATAAATTTTAGCTCCCTTTAAACGGCGGTTTGGCCCTTTGACATAGGCGTGAACAGTGCCGTGGTCGATGTGGACTTCAGCGCCGAGGGCTTGCAACCCACGAACGTGGAGTTCCACTGGCCGGGCACCGATGGCACACCCACCGGGTAACGGGACTTTCGCAAATCCTAAACGTGCCAGCAGTGGACCGATGATGAAAAAGCTCGCCCGCAGTTGGCTGACTAACTCGTAGGGAGCTTGAGCGTCTATGAGTTGGCTGGCATTGATATCTAAAACATCCCCATTTGTCTCTATTTTGACCCCTACAGCGGAGAGAATTTGCACCATGCGGGCGACATCGACTAGGGAGGGAACGTTGCGCAGACGGCAATCTTCCGGGCACAGAATGGCACCAGCCATGACTACTAAGGCGGAGTTTTTGGCCCCACTGATTTTGACGTGTCCTTGGAGGGGCTGGCGACCCCAAATTTTTAATACTGGTTGGTCGCTTTCGGGTGAAGCTGACATATTGGATGAGTTCTGAGCTGGTTTAATGATTTTGCCCTCCATATGCGATTTGTTACTTCATACGTTATTAATTTTGGTTTCGATTTTACCCGAAAGATTTCATATGTCTAGGGGGTATCGAAATAATTTTGGAGTTCCTAGTTCCCAAACGCTCTCTGGCCTAGCCTTTCAGGAAAAGTTGCACAAATCATCCCGATCGCCCTTAATTTAATTAACTGCATCAAAATTTACAATTTTTTCAGGGCTGGCATCTGGTGGGGGTATTCTCCACCAGTTGTTGCTCAACTGGCATCCTGTGTTGGTAAGATATCTGTTCGATCGCGACTGCGAAAGTTGAAACTTTGTTCATCCTCGGCGGTGCTTGTGTTAACTTGGAACAATTACTTAGAGCCAAAGCTAGTCCTAGCATATGGTTCATATTAAACGGATCGAACTAACTAATTTTAAATCTTTTGGCGGCACGACGGCCATTCCCGTGCTGCCCGGTTTTACCGTGGTTTCGGGCCCCAACGGTTCTGGGAAATCCAATATCCTAGATGCTTTGCTGTTTTGTCTGGGACTTTCGAGTTCTAAAGGGATGCGGGCTGAACGTTTGCCGGATTTGGTGAACAATGCCCAAAATAAACGCGGTACCATCGAAGCTACTGTTACCGCCACATTCGCCCTCGAAGGTGTGGGAGATGAATGGTTTGCTGATGATGAAGATGAGCATGAAGATCGACGAGATGCAGCAGATGATTTCTCTGAAGTGCCCGCAGTACCAGCAGAAGTAGTAGAAATCCCCGAAGTCGAAAGTCTCGAAACTCCACAGAATCTTGACAAATCGAAAATCTCAAATCGCAAAGCTCAAATCGCAAATCTCAAATCCTCGGAATGGAGTGTCACGCGGAAACTGCGAGTAACTCGCCAAGGAACTTACACTTCTACTTATTATATTAATGGGCAACCTTGTACCCTAACTCAACTTCACGAACAACTAAACCGATTGCGAATTTATCCCGAAGGTTATAACGTCGTATTGCAAGGGGACGTTACTAGCATTATTTCGATGAATTCCAAAGAACGACGGGAAATAATTGACGAGTTGGCTGGCGTGGCTCAATTCGATCGCAAAATCTCCTTAGCTAGGCAGAAATTGGATGAAGTTAAGGATGTGGAAGAACGCAGTCGCATTGTGGAGAAAGAGTTGATTTCCCAGCGAGATCGACTGGCTAGCGATCGCACAAAAGCGGAAAAATATCAAAAATTGCGGGCGGAACTTGCAGAAAAATCCCAGTGGGAAATTGTCCTTAAATTCCGTCAGTTGCAAAAGCAAGAATGGAAACTGCGGGAACAAATCGAAGCGGGCGATCGCCATGGTACCGCTCTCACCGAACAACTGCAAACCATTAACACTGAAATTCACACAGTCACCACAGAACTAGATGGACTAAATGCCCGCGTCAAAGCCTTGGGAGAGTCGGAATTGTTGGCGCTACAATCCACAATGGCGACCCAAGAAGCCGAACGGCGCCAAATGCAAAACCGCAAGCAGGAATTGGAAACTACTGCGGGACAATTAGCAGCAAACATAGCACAAATTGAGCAAGAAATTAGGCAATTCCGGCAAAGTTTGGAGCAAATTGAGATTGAAATATCTTATGTTAAGTCAGAGCAAGCAACTTTGGTCCAACAGCGGGATGAAGCGGGGCAAATTTTAGAGCAGCATCGGGAAGTGGCCAATGCGATCGCCTCGACAGCCGAAGCTTGGGTGCAACAGCAAACGGAACTGCACCGCCAAATAGAAACTGTGCAACAAAGTTTGGAACCCGCTCGCGCCGAACAAGCAGCCATTGGAGAAAGAGTCGATCGCCTAGAAAGTCAAATTCAAGAACAAAACCAATCCCTGCAAGTATTAGCCCAGGAAATAGCAGGCAAAAAAATTCAGCAATCCCGGCTGATGGAAACTCAAGGAATAACAGCTTTGCAAGTAGAATCCCTGACTCAAATTGTGGCGGAAAATGAACAAGAATTGCAATTACAACAAGAAACTCAAACTCGTTTGTTAGTAGAACAACGGGAAAGACAGCGGAAATTAGATAAACTGGAAATGCAGTTTCAAGCACTCCAAGAAGCCACGGGAACTTTTACCGCCAAAGTGCTAATCCAAAGTGGTATAGTCGGAATTTGTGGGCTGGTAGCTCAATTAGGAAGGGTGGAACCACGCTATCAATTAGCCTTGGAAATTGCAGCGGGCGGTAGGATGGGAAATATGGTGGTGGAAGATGACCGCATAGCTGCCGGGGCGATTGAATTGTTGAAACAAAAACGGGCTGGTAGGATGACGTTTTTGCCGTTGAATAAAATTAGGGGTGGTAGATTTTCGGTGAATGAAAATTTGCGTAGGGCCGCGGGTTTTGTGGATACGGCGGTGAATTTGATTGACTGCGATGGGCGGTACAATGAGATTTTTACCTATGTTTTTGGCAGTACGGTGGTGTTTAGCAATCTCAGTGATGCTCGTCGCTATTTGGGACAGTACCGGATTGTGACTTTGGATGGGGAGATTTTGGAGACGAGTGGGGCGATGACAGGGGGGAGTTCTGCCAATAGATCTACCTTGCATTTTGGTACGGTTGATGCGTCGGAGGCGCAAGTTGAAGCAAGGACGATCGCCTATGAGCAAGAACGCCTTCAGGAAATTGAACGGATTTTAGAACGGTGTAAAATAGCGATCGATCGCAGCTCTGTTGCTCTCAAAACCAGCAGTCAGGAATTGATGGAAGCTAAACAAAATTTGCGCGAACATCAGTTGCGGCTGGAACAATTAGCGACAGAAATTATCAAGCTAGAAGCCCAACAGGAACAAGGGCGATCGCAAATTACTAAAAATACTCAAGAATTAACTAATTCCCAGTCCAGATTGCAATGGCTGGTAGGAGAATTGCCCGGAAAGGAAACAGAATTACAGCACTATCGCCAAACTTTAGCCCAGTTGGAAGAGTCCAACAGTCATAGCGAATGGCAACAAATGCAATCTAGTCTTCGTAGCCTAGAAGCCCAACTGCAAGAGCGAGAATTGGCTCTCAGAAAGGTCCAGCAGCGGCTTTTAGACCTGGAAACTCAATTCGGGCGTTGGGAGGAGAAAATTAAAGCAGGCTGCGAGAAATTGCAGGAATGGCAAATCCAGCAACATACTTGCGCCGATGCCCTAAATCTGATAGTTTCTCAGGAGTTGGCGATCGACCAACAAATTGCCACAGCTAAGGCCGCGGTGGCAGAAATTGAGGAAAAATTGGGCGTGCAGAAGGGAGAACGCGATCGGGCAGAATCTCAAGTCAGAGAAAAACATTTAGCCAAACAGCAGTTACAATGGCAGTTACAAAAACTGAATGAAAGCCAGCAAGAACGACGGGAACAATTGACCGCAGTTCGGGATTTATTGGCATCGGCGCGGGCGGAAATGCCCGATCCAGTCCCGTCGATTCCCGAAAATGTGGAGCAGGGAAATTTGATGGAATTGCAGCAGGAAGTAAAGGCGATCGCCAAACGGATTCAAGCTCTAGAACCAGTGAATATGCTAGCATTATCTGAGTACAATCGCACTCAAGAACGGCTGCAAGAATTGAGTCAAAAATTGACAACCTTGGAAGGTGAACGGACAGAACTGCTGTTGAGAATCGAAAACTTTACCACCCTACGGCGACGTGCTTTTAAAGAAGCTTTTGATGCTGTCAATGAAAACTTCCAGACTATCTTTGCGGAACTTTCCGAAGGTGATGGTTATCTACAGCTAGACGATCTAGAAGACCCCTTCAGTAGCGGTTTGAATCTAGTCGCTCACCCAAAAGGTAAGCCCGTACAACGTCTGGCTTCCATGTCTGGAGGTGAAAAATCCTTGACGGCGCTGAGTTTTATTTTTGCGCTGCAACGCTACCGCCCGTCTACGTTCTACGCTTTTGATGAAGTGGATATGTTTCTGGATGGGGCAAATGTGGAGCGATTAGCTAGAATGATAAAACGACAGTCTGAACAAGCCCAGTTTATTGTTGTGAGTTTGCGGCGACCGATGATTCAATCGGCTCAGCGTACAATTGGTGTTACTCAAGCACGGGGAGCTTATACTCAAGTGTTGGGGCTGAAGTTATAGTCCCCGATTTAAGTCGTTAAAGAGATGAAAATTTTAGACTACAGTTCCAGCTCTTAGGTTAATCTGTGGAGTAAATCTCAAATCTCATATCGACTGACCATGTTGAGCTATATATGTACTTCATTAATAAATTAGGATCAAACTTAGAATGACATCCGAACAAATCTGCCAACGCTCCGATATTCTCGGCACTCAAGTCATCACCCGCGACAGAGGTAAACGCCTGGGTGTAGTTAGTCAACTGTGGGTGGACATCGACCGGCGGGAAGTTGTGGCGATCGGTCTACGAGATAATATATTTGCAGTGGCTGGAATGCCTAAGTATATGTTCCTCACCAGTGTCAGCGAAATCGGCGACGTGCTGTTGGTGGAAGATGAGAGCGCGATCGAAGATGATATTGATGTTGAAGTCTACAGTATTTTGATTAACAGCGAAGTCATCACCGAAACCGGCGAACTTTTGGGGAGAGTGCGAGGCTTTCGGTTCGACCCAGAAGACGGTAAGTTAGTTTCCATCGTGATTGCTTCTCTGGGAATCCCCCAAATCCCCGAACAAGTGCTCAGCACCTATGACTTGGGAATTGAGGAAATTGTCAGCAGTGGCCCCAATCGCTTGATTGTGTTTGAAGGTTCCGAGGAAAGACTCCGACAGCTTAGTGTGGGCTTGTTGGAGCGCGTCGGCTTAGGACAAGCACCCTGGGAACGAGAAGAGGACGAACAAGGCTATTATCCCAAGCCCGTGGGAACGCCAAATCAATTGGGGCCTGGAGTGCCCCTAGCAGCCCCGTCCATGGGCCGGAAGACAGCAGCCCCTGTGGTGGAGGAGATTCCTTGGGATGAGGATTCGCAGTGGAATCGGCCTCCTGTGCGACAGCCCCTGCGTCAGGTGCAACCACCTCCGGTGGATGATTACGATGATTATGAAGAGGATAATTGGGGCGGCGAGGAAGACGATTATGAGGAAGAGTACGAAGAGAAAAAGTACGATCGTCCTGAAAGTTATAGCACCAAAAAAGAACCGGTGGTGGAATACGAGTATGAGGATGATGTGGAAGCCGATGCTTGGGCTGATGATGAAGCGCCGAAGCCTTACAAGGCTCCTCGCGTAAATATCCCTGAGAAGACTAAGACTCCTGAATACGAAGAGGAACCTGGTTATTAAAAGTTCTGTGAATCCATCGCCATAATTCCCGTAGATACTGTCGCCAAGACAGTATCTACCTAATCACCTAAAATCCTCTCTTCATAGTCCCGTATTCAACACTCTCTTCTCTTCCTTCGCGTCCTTAGCGCCTTCGCGGTTAAATCATTCCGATACAACCGGAATTGATATCAATCATCTTAAGGCAGGCTTTATTACGCCTGAGTTAACCAAGTAGTATCCAAATAATCAATCCTCGCAAAGGGACTCATCGCCGCTAAAATTTGCTGTCCATAACTACGGTAAATCACTCGGTTGTCGAAAATCGCCACTACGCCCTGCCTTTCTCGCACAGGTGCGATCGCCCTTTGTAACTCATTCAACGCCGCCGGCAACAAATACAACCGAAACCAATCCTGACGCCGTTCCTTATAATAAGCCACCCGCGCCATCACCAAAGGATTTTCCATGGAAGGAAGTGGTAAAGTGGCGATCGCCAGCAAATGAGGGGCGCTCAATTCCCCCTGATGTTCCCGCCAAAATTCCCAGCCAGTAACCAAAATCCCATTCTCCCCCACATCTGTGGTTTCTACCCGCACCCTCGAACCGAACTCAGAAGCCAGCCTCGCCGCCATTCTCGCCTTCAGCGGTACATCTCCCACAATCAGCACCGTTAAACCCGCCACAGACAAACTCATACATAGCAAAGTCCGAATTTCCTGAATTAAAACTCCCTGAAATTCCGGCGTATTCGGTAGCGGCAATCCGTCGGGGATATAAAGTTGAATTAATTCGCTTTGTCGATCGGGCGAAAATTTAACGGTTGTCAATTCTGGAAGTCCCACCATTTCCCGAAAAATCGGCGCCTTTGGTTCCAAATCCAGCGCCCCACCAATCAACACCACTGGTCGATCCTGCCAAATTTTGCCCAAAACCTCCGCCACCTGCACCGGCGCGCAGTACAGAGAAAATGACCCAGCCTCACGATTGATTTGGGCCCACCTCAGTTTTCCGTTGCTTTCCCATCGGTGCCAAAATTTGCTCCAAGCAGCAGGAATCCGGCTGGAAGACTCGATCGAACTTTGATTAATCTTTTCAAACAGCCCTTCCAAGATATTTTGCTCTGCGGTTTCGAGCAAATAGCACTCATCCGGCTTCGCTGGATGCTGAAAGCAGGCTCGTGTTAACAACACCCGCCGTTGCAGGATAGCATCGGCTTGGCTGGGTACAGCCAACATTAAGTCATTCCAATCTCCCGGATGCAAACACACCGTCAATTGCTGGCGCGTCCAAACTTCCAAGTCGTCTACACCGTCAATAATTGTCGGAATTTGGATCTGTGGTTGCGCATCACTCCCCAAGTGCGATGCTAGCCAAGATTGCGGATCTACTAGCATGAGTCCTGAAAAATCGGTATTTTGGTCCTTAGTGGCGATCCTCTTCGAGGGCTTCGCTAACGGGCGATCGGTTTCCAGCCACTCTTGCAATCGAGGGATTTCCACTGCTTTCAAATGCTCGATCGCCCGTGGCGGAGCGACTAAAATTACAGGTTCGGGCCACATCAAAATCGGCATCAAATAACTGACTCGATACCGTTGTTGGTGAGCTCCTGCGGGAAGCCCTGTTTGAATCAGAGCGCTGCGCCCCAAACGTAAAGCCCGCGCCACCAGACGCGCCATCGTTAAATGATGTGGCCAGTGTGGTTCGGAGTGCGATCGCAGGAAACGGAGCAGCGAGTTGTGGACGTCTACCTCAATCAATTGATTTTGCAGTTGAGATTCCTCAATCAACATAATCAAAACTTGCCATAAAATCAACTAATGATTGACCCACAGACACACTGAACTTACTGCTGCGATGATTTTGACCTCGCTTACCAAAATTCTGGTTATGATGTACAATCAAACTCTGCATTCCCGAACTGATTAAAATAGTTTTGGTAGGTGAATCAAAAAAATTTGTTTCATATTCAGCTTTTTTTGCTAACACCAATTTCTTGACCTCTCTGATATTATTTATAGCAGCATTCAATTCTTTACACAACTGCACTATCCGTTTTTTACCCAGATCTTGATTGAGAATTTTTTTGCCAATTTCTACAATATTTTTATGAATTTCTATAGAGTCGTCAAAAGGAAGAACTGCTAAAAAAGCTGATGGTAATAAATGCTCATCGCTCTCAAATCTAAAAGTGATTGTTGTCCGACGATAGTCAATTTCAATATTGGGAGAAGAACTCATTGTCGGATAATACCGAGCTATTTCGTAGTAAGCTGTTGCTAAAGCGGTGTTTGCTGACGGGTCTAACAGGGCATCAACTACAATTTGTACTAGCGCCGGTTTGTGATTTAAAAATTTTATCGATTCTGAGGGGGAATTAAATTTTTGAATCTGAGTGCGATCGCCCCTAGGGCTGAGATCGACCCATTCGCACGTAATGTCATCTACTTTCACCCCAAATCGCGGCAGCAAATAAATTTTTACCCCTGTTAAATTTGCTCCCGTCAAATCAGCACCTACCCAATCGGCGTGAATCAAATTTGTTTCGGTCAAATCAGCGTGAACCAAACTAGCATTTGCTAAATTAGCATTGCTTAAATCTGCTAAATTCAAGTTAGCACCATTCAATTGAGCATCGCTCAAATCAGCGCCGTTGAGATTAGCACCGCTCAAATCTGCCCAGGTGAGGTTGGCCCCGCTTAAATCCGCGCCACTAAGATCTACCTCATGCAAAGAAGCTTGTCTCATATCCGCATTGCTAAAATTAACTTCTTTAAGCTCTGCTTTAGTCAAATCAGCCCCGTGTAAGTTAGCTTCTTCAAAGTTAGCTGATGAACCAGAAGCGCCTCGGAGGTTTGCACCAGAAAGATTAGCACCACTGAGGTTAGTGCCGGTAATTTGTACCTCTCTTAAATCTGCTTGAGTCAGGTTAGCTCCGGTGAAGTTAGCTTTGCTGAGTTCGGCTCTGATTAATTCACTTCTAATCAGGGATGCTCCAATTAATTGAGCTTCTGTCAAGTTAGCTTGCACAAAGTTAGCAACATTAATAGTAGCGCCGTTTAAGATTGCTCGCGTCAGATTTGTACTGCTGAACCTTGCCACATTAAGATTAGCTTCTGTGAGATCGCATTCACTCAAGTTAGCACCGCCTAAGTTGGCGACAAATAAATTCGCTTTTCTCAAAATAGATTGACTGAGATTTATCCGACTAAGATTTGCTTCATTCAGGTTGATTTCCGTAAAATCTCTCTTACCTTCTGTGTATTTCTTAACCAGTTCAAATCTATTCAGAAGTGCTGCTATTTCCATCTTTTTTACCTTGATTTCGCTCTGATTTACGGGAGCATCCAGATTTTGCATAGGCGAAGCATGACCGCTGTAAATCTCTGGCGATCGCTAATAAATTGTCTGCGGTCATGCGAGAGCCCCAACTAATATATTTGCAAAACTGAGATGCACCATGATTTACTTAGCATATACGAATAGATAAAAATATTTGCCCCTGAATTAATGATATCTAATCACCGAGTTGATAAAAGCCTTTAATAAACTCAATTACCATGTTTATCGGTGGAGTAGTAAGTCTTTGGGCTTTAATTGCGGGATTAATTGCACTTTTATTTACCCCTGGCAAGTTTATCAAATGTCTGCCAAAATCTGGGTGATAGTGGATCATTAAACTTTCGGCAATGGAATTGGAAAGTATAGTTTGGGTCGGAGACTGAAAAAAAGTCGATACAGTTTCATTATCCAGGCGCACAGGCTGAATTTTCATCTCTCCTATTTTTCTAATAGTTTGGGTCAAAGCCACGCTCAATTGCGATACCAAGTTGGAAACTCTGACCCCAAGGTTATTGCCGGTTTGTGGTTGAATCATCCTGACTAGAGTGATAATATTTTTCTGAGTAAATGCCGCGTCGCTAAAGGGAATGATGGCAACAAAGGCTGTGGGAAATAGTTGTTCGTCTTGGTCAATTCTAAAGGATATGATTGTGCGTCGGGAGTTAACTTCGATACTGGGAGGATTGCTCAAGCCTGGGTATTGGCGGGCAATTTGGCGGTAGGTAGCTGCCAGGATAAAGTTAGCGTTGGGGTCTAGGGGTCGATCGACAATAATTTGCACCGTAGGTGGGGTAGCATTAAAATACTTTTGAGCTTCTTCGGCAGTGAAACGCTGAATATGACTGCGATCGCCATTGGGACTAAGGTCAACCCAATCGCAAGTAATATCATCTGCTTTCAAACCAAATCTCGATACAGCGTAAATTTTTGCCCCCGTCAAAGCAGCACCAGTCAAATCAGCACCTACCCAATCAGCATGAATCAAATTGGCTTGGGTCAAATCCGCGTGTACCAGAGTAGCGTTCAACAGGTTGACATTACTCAAATTGGCACCGTATAAATTAGCCCCGCTCAACCTCGCTTCACCGAGATCCGCGCCAGTCAGGTTAGTCCCACTGAGGTCAGTCCAGCGGAGATTAGCACCTCGCAAGTCGGCACCACTGAGGTTAGCCTGAGACAGATTAGCTTGTCTGAGTTCGGCATTGCAGAGATTAACTCCTCGCAAGTCGGCCCTGCTGAGGTCAGCCCTGTGCAAATTTGCCCGTTCCAAGTTAGCCCCCGTGAGACAAGCACCTCTGAGATGAGCTCCGTTAAGGTCTGCTTGTTCTAAATTGGCTTCTCTGAGAGTTGCTTCTCTCAAATCGGCTTCGCTGAGGTTAGCACCGCTGAGATTGGCATTACTAAAGTCGGCTCGAATCAGTTCAGCCCTGATCAGTGTAGCTTCGACCAGTTGAGCCTCTCGGAGGTCAGCTCGAATCAAATTAGCTACGTTGAGGATTGCACCACACAGATTAGCTTTGTTGAGATTAGCACCGCTGAGTCTAGCTACATTGAGCTTGGCTTTTCTGAGATTGGTGCCAACGAGATTAGCTCCGCTCAAGTTAGTGAGGCTTAAGATTGCTTCGGTGAAATTAGCCCCGCTCAGATCAATTCTGCTGAGATTGGCTTCGCACAGCAGGATGGCAGTAAAATCTCTTTCTCCTGCTGCATATTTGGCTTGGAGTTCTGCGGCGTCCATGCTTATCGATCTCCTTGATTTTTTTAGGGTTCACAAAGCTTTAGAATAAGCAATTTTGGCAACTTGAGGCAATATGCTTAGACATCAATGTTATGGAATCCTTTGATAAAATCTAAAACATTACTGAGATTAGTCTGAGATAATTTGCTACTTTCCACTAGCTTGCCTGCTGTTGAGTTATTGGGGTCATATTTTTTAATCAGGCGCTTGCCAAAAGCTTGGTGGTGATATACACTGAGCCTTTGGTCGCGGGAATTAATTAATATCATTTGTGTAGGTATCTGAAAGAAGTTGATACTTGCCCCTATTTTGGGAAAAGAATTAGATATTTTGATTTGATCGACTTTGCTGATAGCTTGGTTGAGGGCTTTGCTGGAATGTTGGACGTGTTTGGATTCTTTGACATTGAGATTGCCTGCATCATGGGATTGAATCATTTTCATCAAGGCTATCAGATTTTTTTGAGTGATGGCCGCATCGTTAAAGGGAATTATGGCGACGTAAGCGGTGGCGAATAACTTATCATCGCTGTCCATTTTAAAAGCAAGTGTGGTGCGCCTGGAGTTGACTTCGATAGTTGGTGGCTCGCTTAAACCTGGGTATTGTTGAGTAATTTGGTAATATGTTGCAGCTAGTGCAAAATGAGCGCCTTGGTCTAGGGGGGCATCAATCACAATCCGAACTGTGGGCAAGGACGAGTGAAAAAACTCCTGGATGCCTCCTCCTGGATTGAGCCAGTAAATTTGGCTGTGGTCGCCGTTGGGACTGAGGTCAACCCACTTGCAAGTCATGCCTTCGGTTTTGATTCCGAGTCGCGAAACTGCGTGGAGTTTAGCTCCGGTTAAGGTGGCGCCAGTTAAGTCGGCTCCAATCCAGTCGGCGCGAATCAGATAAGCATTGGAGAGGTCGGCGTGCACTAAGCTGGCGTTGAGCAAGTTAGCCTGACAGAGGTCGGCACGGCTGAGGTCGGCACCGCTCAATTTGGCTTCGCTGAGGTCGGCCCAGCGGAGGTTGCAGCCACTGAGAATCGCCCAACGAAGGTTGACCCCGCTGAGGTCGGCACCGCTGAGTATAGCTTGAGTCAGGTTTGCTTGTCGGAGTTCTGTACCTCGCAAGTCCGCACCGCTGAGATCGGCTCGGCTGAGGTCGGCACCTTGCAAGTTTGCTTGTTCCAGGTTGGCCCCTGTCAAGGATGTGCCACTGAGGTTTGCACCTCGAAGGTTGGCTTGGCTGAGGTTAGCTCCTCGCAGGGTGGCTTCGGTGAGGGTTGCACCGCTGAGGTTTGCACCACTTAGGTTTGCACCACTGAGTTCGGCTCGAATTAGTTCGGCTCTGATCAGTTTGGCTCCTGTGAGTGTGGCTCTTTTGAGGTCAACTCGGACTAGGTAGGCGACGTTGAGGTCGGCATCGGTGAGATTGGCTCCACCGAGATGGGCTCCGCTGAGTCTGGCGATGTTGAGTTTTGCCCCGGTGAGGTTGGTTTTGCTGAGGTTGGCTCCGCTGAGGTTTGCTACACTCAGATTCGCACCCTTGAGGTTGGCTCCGCTCAAGTTGACTCCGCTGAGGTTTGCCTCAGTCAGGTTGATACCGGCAAAGTTTCTCTCTCCGGTGGCATATTTTGTAAGGAGTTCCTCGACTGTCATGGGGACGGCACCCTATAGAAAAAAGATGGAAGACTGAGAACCGTTCTGTTAAATTGATCCAAAGCTGTTTAAGTCTAGACTTAACTGGACAAAGCTAGTTTTGGTTTTAACTTCCTGCTTCGTGGCGGTCTAAGAATTACTGGTACTCTTGTCGATCCGCTCCACAGGCAATCTTGGTGGAACTCACCATTTTTGACCTTTATGGAATAAATTTATTGTTCAACCATCTGTCTGTGTTTTTCGCCACATTTAAGCCTCGATTAAGTAGTCGGATTTAAAATATTTACTTTTGGCGAAAAAGTAATTAAATGATTATAATACAATTAGAGTGGCGATCGCTCATTTTTGATAAGATTGAGTTTGAATCATGGTTGCTAAAATCAATAAAAGACAAATAGTTGCTACCCACAGCGTTTGAAAAAACAAGATTTTCTACGTAAATCCGCAATCCGCCCATAAACTACGCTTTACCAAAATCCTGAGTTTGACAATAGACAGGAAACGGGGTTGTATAGTCAAGAGTGCGTCGAACACCGAATAAATATCTCCATTTTATAGTTATGAATATTGGTATTGTAGGACTCGGTTTGATTGGTGGCTCGATCGGGCTGGATTTACGATCGCGCGGTTTTTCGGTTTTTGGGGTTTCTAGCCGGGAGCAAACTTGCCACAGGGCGATCGCCCGCGGTGTTGTGGATAGAGCCAGTGTCCATCTGTCTGACATGGCAGTAGCCGATGTGGTTTTTATATGCACGCCCTTGGGGTCGATCGAGTCGATCGCCCAACAGTTAGTACCTCATCTTTCCCCTGATACTATTCTAACCGATGTGGGTTCGGTAAAAACACCCATAGTCCAGTCCGTATCATCTCTGTGGCCCAATTTTGTGGGGGGACACCCAATGGCGGGGACTGCCGAGAGCGGGATTGACGCGGCGGTGTCGGATTTGTTTGTGGGCCGGCCCTATGTGGTGACTCCCACTGCTTGTACCCCTGCTGCTGCGGTGGCAAGGGTAGAGGAGATTGCTCGATCGCTAGGTGCTAAAATTTACCGCTGTGGGCCAGCAGAACACGATCGAGCTGTGGCTTGGATTTCTCATTTGCCAATCATGGCGAGCGCGACACTGCTGGCGGCCTGCGCTAACGAGAGCGATGGGGATATTATTAAGCTAGCGCAACATTTGGCCAGTTCAGGTTTTCGAGACACCAGTAGGGTTGGTGGTGGCAATCCTGAGTTGGGAGTGATGGTGGCCAAGTACAATCGAGTGGAATTATTGCGATCGCTCTGGATTTACCGCGACTGTCTCGATACATTGATTGGCGATATCGAGGCTGAAGATTGGGCAACTCTGGAAAACAAGCTGAACCTGACTCAAGACACCAGAAGCAGCTACGGGTTAAGCAATTCCAACTAAAAAGTTAAAAATTAAAAACCTACGTAAAAATTTACTTGCTAAGGTCGCAGTCTAGATTATGATTGTCAACGTCTATATATTGGCTTTCAATGTATACTTATTCTCGACTCAAGCGAGTTTTACTGGGTGAATCTCTACCTACCAGTGCATCTGTTCACGAACGGTTGAGCAACGCTACTGGATTAGCTGTTCTTGCTTCCGATGCACTTTCGTCTGTTGCCTACGCTACTCAAGAAACTTTGCTGGTATTATTACTAGCAGGCAGCAGCAGTTTGAGCTTATCCTTGCCTATCTCTGCAATTATTATTTTACTATTGGGGATAGTAGCACTTTCCTATCGACAGACGATTAAAGCTTACCCAAACGGCGGTGGTGCATACATTGTAGCGCGAGAAAACTTGGGTATTTATCCAGGTTTAATTGCAGCGGCTTCCCTGATGATTGACTACATTTTAACTGTAACTGTGAGTATTTCGGCCGGGGTGGCTGCCTTGACTTCCGCAGTGCCGGGATTGCAATCCTACACCGTAGAAATGTGCTTATTTTTTATTGTCCTGATCATGTTTGCCAATCTCAGGGGATTGCGGGAATCTGGCAAAATATTTATGGTTCCTACCTATGCGTTTATCGTAGGCATTTTTATCTTAATTTCCTGTGGTTTATACCAACAAGCCACAGGTCACGTTTTGCCAAAATTAGAAAATATTCCCGCCTCCGAACCTTTAGGATTATTTCTGATCGCCCGCGCCTTTGCTGCTGGTTGTACTGCCCTGACAGGAGTGGAAGCTATCTCCGATGGAGTGCTGGCTTTTAAGCCTCCTGAATGGAAAAATGCACGACTGACTTTGACATATTTGGGGGTAATTCTGGGAGTAATGTTTTTGGGAATTAGTTACTTGGCTCATATTTATCAAGTGATTCCTAGTGAACATGAAACCTTACTTTCTGTGTTAGGAAAAGATATTTTTGGAGTTGGTGTATTTTACTATTATTTGCAGGCAGCAACTCTGTTGATTTTGCTGTTGGCGGCGAATACCAGTTATGCAGATTTTCCGCGACTTTGTTATTTTTTGGCGCGGGATGGTTTTTTGCCCAGACAGTTGTCGCTTTTGGGCGATCGCCTAGTTTATTCTAATGGAATTACCCTGCTGAGTCTCTGCGCTGCATTGTTAATTGTCATCTTCCGAGGCGAGACTACGGCGGTGATTCCCCTCTATGCAGTGGGAGTTTTTACTTCTTTTACTCTCTCCCAGTCGGGGATGGTAATTCACTGGCTGAAAGAGCGGGGGAAAGGATGGCAAGCTAGTGCTGCGATGAACGGTGTCGGTGCATTGGCAACATTGTTAGTTTTGGGTGTAATTGTCGCCACCAAATTCCTGTTGGGGGCTTGGGTGGTGGTAGTCACTATTCCGATCGTTGTTAGTTTATTTTTAGCTGTTCGGCGGCACTATCGGTATGTAGCTGCTCGTTTGAGCATTCAGGGAGTAGAACCGAAGTCCTATCCTCCAAGACCTAAAGTTAAGGTGGCAACACATCCGGCGGTGGTATTAGTAGGACAGTTGCATCGGGGAACTTTGGAGGCTCTTGATTATGCTCGTTTAATTGCTGATGAAGTTGTCGCAGTTCATGTTGATATTGGTTTGACAGATAGAGCCAAATTGCAAGCGGCATGGCAAGATTTGCAGTCTGATATTCCTTTGGAAATTTTAGAATCTCCTTATCGTTCTGTGGGCGAGGCTTTGACTCACTTTTTGACTTTGTTTGAAGCACAGCGGCCGGGAGTTTTCTTAACGCTAATTATTCCGGCTTTTGTGACGCGCAATTGGTGGGAGGGATTGCTGCATAATCAAACTGCTTTCTTTTTGAAGGCGGCTTTGCGGGCGAAAAGAAGTCGGGTGGTGACGACGGTTAGGTATTTTCTGTAATAGGGAATGGGGAATGGGGAATAGGGAATAGGGAATAGGGAATAGGGAATGGGGAATAGGGAATGGGGAATTACCTAGTCGAAGGGCATTTTTTCTGGAGCATCCCGATTTTGCAAGGGCTGTAGCATGACCGCAGATAAGTTATATCGTTTCCGGCTGCATCGGAATGATTTAACCTTACTAGAACGCAGAGAACACAGAGGGAGATAAGAGAGATGAATACAGGACGATATTACCGGATTTGATATTATTGGTTAAAACGAGAGATTTACGGAGGTCATGCTAGAGCATCATACAGATATATTTGCAAATTCGAGATTCTCCCATTTTTTATGACATCGGTTACAACAAAATCTGTTTGTTGCCGAAGTTCCTTTTTCCTGCTGCTATAGTTGACATATCAAAAATGATGTGTCATGATTGTAGTAATTAGACAAGTTGCCTTTCAACTTGTGTTTAAAAAGATTGCGGCTGCTGAACCAAAGTCTTTTATTACCTACAACATCTCTTCAATTTGCAAAAAACTTGAACAGGCTTTTGCGAGCTCTTTCTCGCCAAGGTCTTGATGTTAATTACAGCAACAAAGTATACTCCATTAGTCTCAATAGTTCCCTGAAAGAACACTGGCAAGATGCCAGTGCCACAATAGCAGAAGTCTTGCTACCAGAGGGTTTTCCGGTGGAAGCAAAGGCGCTGAAACAGTTAGCAAGTTTGGCTAATGTTCGCCATCCTCAAGGTGGTTGCGTTTGCCGCGCCTGCGCTACTCCAGATTTTCATCCGGGGGATGCGGGAGTGGCGATCGGCTCTATTGTAGAAACAGCGGCAATGGTGATTCCGGCGGCTCTCGGTTCGGATATTAACTGCGGGATGCGGTTACACGTTGCTGATTTGTCGATCGCCCAATTCTTAGCAAAACGCGATCGATTTGTAGAATTAATGAAAGGCGATTACTTTTTTGGTACTCGCGATGTCAGCATGACGGCAAAAACTGCTCGCGCGATGTTCCAATACGGGATTCCCGGATGGCTGGATGCTATGCTGGAGGTGGCAACTGGCAGTGTCGCAAATTCTGATTTCGAGCAGTTGGTAGCAGAGTCCGATCGCATTTTCCTCGGCGGTTCCATGAATGGGGATATCAAATGGGCTCCTCCAGAATTAGTCCCAAACGACGGCTTAGTGAGAGATGGCGGCTTGGGTACTATCGGCGGCGGCAATCACTTTGTGGAAATTCAAGTGGTTGACGAAGTTCTGGACAAGGCTACGGCTTATAATTGGGGTGTGCGATCGGGACAAATTGCTTTCATGATTCACTCCGGTTCGCGGAATGTGGGTAAATATATCGGTAGAATGTGGCGCGATTGGGCTCGTGATGCTTGGCCGAAAAACCTCAAATACCCAGAGTCAGAGCTTTTCGGGCTGTCACTCTCAGCAAATCCCGAACTTGTCCACAGTTATCTGCAAGCGGAAGCAACAGCGGCTAACTATGGTTTCGTGAATCGTTTGCTGTTAGCAGAACTTTTGCGACTGCGTTTGCGGCAAGTTTTCGGCGATATCGAAGCTCCTTTAGTCTACGATTTACCTCACAACATCACTTTAGCTGAAGGTGCTGGTTGGGTGACTCGCAAAGGTGCTTGTCCCGCCTATCTCGAACAACCTTTAATCATACCTGGTTCGATGGGTGCGCCGTCTTATCTGCTAATTGGTAAGGGAAACGATCGATTTTTGCGATCGGCTTCTCACGGTGCGGGAAGGGCTAGATCGCGCTTCGATATGAGTCGCGAAGGTGTTGACAAAAGTGACACGGCTTTGGGTTTAACTGGCATAGATTGTATTACCTTACGCCAAGAGCGCAGAATAGAAGAAGCACCGGCAGCTTACAAGCCTATTCAACCAATAATTGACGCTCAAGTAGAGGCGCAAATGGTTGATGTAGTCGCTAAAATGAAGCCTGTGTTAACCTTTAAAGCGTAGGATTAAGTACGAGTTACCAGCATCGGTAGGAGCGGGTTCACGAAGAGCTTGAAAGGATACGCAAAGACTCAAAAACCCGCCCCCACCATGCGCCGGAGTAGCAGTTGCCATAACCATTCTGAGGTGGAAACTCCTGTCTGATAGCGCAAGTCTTCGCTAGGATGGCTAAAAAGCTTTTGTACTCAGCTTTTTAATCGATTTTAAGCTAATGTCTGCTGTTACACATCTCCTAAAAAGACAGTCAAGAATAGGCATCCTGCCTGTTCCACAATAATTATGGGAGATGTCCGTTAGACGGGGGGTTTGAACCACTCGACGGGTGGAAGACAGTAGTGCAAGATATAACAGAAGGAAGAAGGCTATTCGGCAACGGATTTAACCGAGATGGCGGAGGTCAGAAATCAAGAATCAAGAATCAGGAATCAGGGAAATGCAATAATAGCAATGGTTTCACAGTTAACTGTCAACTGTCAACTGTTAACTGTCAACCGTTAACTGTCAACTGTCAACTGTCAACTGTCAACTGTCAACTGTCAACAATCATTCCGATGCGATCGGAATTGATATTACCCCCTATCCTCAATTGTTAGCAAATCCCCCTAAATCTACCCATCCTTTACAGCGGTTGCTGAAATACGGGCGCCGCTACCGCCTTCAAGCTTGGTTAGCAACTATCTGTTCATTTCTGAATAAACTCTTCGACTTAGCGCCACCGGCATTAATCGGGATTGCGGTTGATGTGGTGGTGAAAAATCAAGATTCCATTATCGCTCAGTGGGGCGTAAAAGATGTTTTTTGGCAACTGGCAATTATTACTATTTTGAGCGCGGTTGTTTGGGCATTGGAGTCTATTTTTGAATATGCTTACGATTACTTATGGCGGAATTTGGCTCAGAATATTCAGCATGATTTGCGCCTGGAAGCTTACAGTCATTTGCAAGAATTAGAATTAGCTTATTTTGAAGAACGCAGCACTGGTGGTTTGATTTCTATTTTGAATGATGATATTAATCAACTGGAGCGTTTTTTAGACGGTGGTGCTAATGATGTGATTCAGGTAATTACAACGGTAGTTATTATTGGCGCGGCTTTTTTTGCAGCATCTCCGACTGTTGCTGTGCTGTCTATGCTGCCGATTCCGTTTATTGTTTGGGGTTCGATCGCCTTTCAGAACCGTCTCGCCCCTCTCTATGCGGATGTGCGGGAAAAGGTGAGCTTTTTGAACGGTCAATTATCGAATAATTTGAGCGGAATTACTACTATTAAAAGTTTCACTTCTGAGGATTATGAGACTCAGCGTATCGCCAACCAAAGCGAAGCTTATCGCCAAAGTAACCGAAG
>RDXH01000267.1 GCA_004292745.1 Oscillatoriales cyanobacterium
CGATAGTAAGCGCATTTGAGCAAATTGATGAGCAAGACCTGTGGAATTGGTTTACTCACTGCTGTTATTGCACCTCATCTATCTGAGAAAGGCTATAATTTTTTTGGTTAATTTTTTGGTCGATCGCACGGTGTAAACTGTGGAAAAAAATGCGAAAGGATTACTGGATCTACTTTTTTATTGATTATACCCTGTGGAAAACTTGTGGAAAAGTTGCTAAATAGGCGATCGCCCTTGCTGCGATCAGAATTTTTATACAAGGAAACACTAATGTTTTCCACAAATTCAGGGTTCTTTGTCCACAGGTTTTTCCACAGCTAATTAGAAGGAAGAACGTTTAACCAAGAACTTCTGCTCAAATTTTACGGCTGATCGCGTTAATGCGATCGCTCAATTGACGCAAGGTTTGAGACAAATTCGGGTCAGTGTTCCGCAACTGAGCAATTTTATCACAACTATAAAGCACAGTGGTATGGTCTTTACCGCCGAAAACTTCGCCAACTTTCGGCAAACTCAAACCAGTGTGTTGCCGGATTAAATACATACCTATTTGACGAGCAAAGCTAATTTCTCGCTTCCGAGAATTGCCTTTCAAATCTTCAACAGAAATGTCAAAAAAATCTGCAACTACTGCGACTACTGCATCGGGCTTTGCTTCTACACTTTCAGTTTGGGGATTCAAAACCGGGGCTATATTTTCCACAGTCATCGGTAAATCGGTAATTGAAAGATAGGCTACGGCCCGAATCAAAGCTCCTTCTAATTCGCGCACATTGGAAGTATAGCTAGAAGCAATATATTCTATCACATCTCGCGGCAACCGCATATTTTCATATTCGGCTTTTTTCTGCAAAATGGCCATGCGTGTTTCCAAGTCGGGCAACTGAATATCGGCAATTAACCCCATGGAAAATCGCGAACATAAACGCTCTTGCAAACGGGGTATTTGTTGCGGGGGGCGATCGGAAGCTAAAACTACTTGATTGCCAGCTTCATGCAAAGTATTAAAAGTGTGAAAAAATTCTTCTTGAGTGTATTCTTTGCCTTCAATAAATTGAATATCATCTACTAATAAAACATCGGCTGCTCGATAATGATCGCGGAAAGTTTGCATACTATCTTTGCGAATGGCTGCAATTAAATCGTTGGTAAATTTTTCAGTAGAAACGTAGAAAATCTTGGCGTTAGGGTCAATTTCTAAGCGATAATGACCGATCGCCTGCATGAGATGAGTTTTGCCCAAACCGACACCGCCACACAAAAATAGGGGATTGAATTCTCGGCCCGGAGACTCGGCTACCGCTAGGGATGCTGCGTGAGCCATGCGGTTGTTGGAACCGACCACAAAACGGGAAAATAGGTATTTGGGGTTGAGATTGGCTGGTTTGGGGGGATGGAGGGAGTGGCTTTCGGGGACATCGGGGGCGATCGGAGATGGCCAAATCAGTCCTTGTCCGCCGTGGCCTTCGGTTTCATTCCCTCCAGCAATTGTCAAGTAAATGTCTACTTTATAGCCGAGAATGTCGTAGACTGCATCGGCGATGATTTTGACGTAATATTTCTGCAACCAATTGCGAGCAAAGGGGTTGGGAGTGCTGACGATCAAACAGTTATTTTCGAGTTGTTCGGCTTTGGCTGTTTTGATCCACGTCTCAAAACTAGGTCTGCTCAGTTGTACCTGGAGACGTTCAAGTATCTGATTCCACAGACTTTCGAGGGGAATTTCCACTGCTCACCTTTGCTGCTAGGCATTTATAGAGATCGAATTTTTGTTCTGGAAAACTCAGTTTAATCGAATTGGCGATTTGGGAGGTCGATCGATCCACATTGTCTGTGGCCGGAGGATTGCAAAATGCTTGCATAATACATCGACATCATAAATCTTACCTTCTGGGGTAGTAGGGTTGCTTGCTTGTATCTCTCATCCCACCGCTAAATTGAGTACAATTATAGAACGGGACTTCCCGGCGGTATAGTTAATGGAGTCTGCCGATCGCCCCAAAATTGTGTAAAATTCTGTGGCCACCAGGAGGCTCACAGGTATCGGGAATCAGCTCTGCAAATATTTTGATTTGGCAAAAAACCCTAAAAACGTCGCGATGAAGAGTTCTACTGGCAAATTTTGGAAGCAACCGGCAATCTACATATTACTGCTGGTGACGGGAGCAGGGGCCGCCATGTTGGGCGATCGTCTGACGGCTTCCCGATTACCTGCAAATTCTGGCGCACCACCAAGGACGCTGGAACCGAAATTACAACTCCCTCTGAATACTAAGCCTCAAGCGGGCAAAGTCTTGCCGCCGAATTCCCTGTCGGGGAATCCCGCTAATGCCAATTTTATTGTGGCTGCGGTGCAAAAAGTTGGCCCGACAGTGGTGCGGATCGATGCTTCCCGCAAGGTGAAACCGGGAAATCGAGGGATCTCACCGCAGGATTTTTTTGGCTTAGATCCGAATTCAGGGGGCCGTGGTGGGGTGGAACGGGGTACTGGTTCGGGTTTTGTCATCGGTTCTGATGGCGTGATTCTCACTAACGCTCACGTTGTAGACGGCGCTGATACAGTAACTGTAACTCTCAGGGACGGCCGCAGTTTTCAGGGGCGCGTGTTGGGGGCGGATGGGGTGACGGATGTGGCGGTGGTGAAGATTGAGGCGAATCAGGTGCCTGTGGTGACGATCGGCGATTCTGATAAACTGCTGTCTGGGGAATGGGCGATCGCGATCGGTAATCCTTTGGGTTTGGACAATTCGGTGACAGCGGGGATTATTAGCGCTACGGGGCGATCGAGTACCGAGGTGGGCGTACCTGACAAGCGGATCGGTTTTATTCAAACAGACGCTGCGATTAATCCGGGGAATTCCGGTGGCCCACTGCTGAATTCTGCCGGGGAAGTGATCGGCATGAATACAGCAATTATTCAAGGTGCTCAAGGATTGGGGTTTGCAATTCCCATTAAGGCGGCTCAAGAAGTTGCGAAGGAACTGATTGCGACGGGCAAAGTCGAACACGCTTATTTGGGCATTGAAATGGCGACGCTAACTCCTGAAGTGAAGGAGCAAATTAATAAAAACGGTAACAGCAGCCTTCGAGTTACAGTCGATCGGGGTGTGGCTATTATTAGTGTGGTCCCTGCTTCTCCCGCCGCTGCATCTGGTTTGCGGGCTGGGGATGTGATTCAAAAGATTAACAATCAGCCGATTATTCAGTCGGAAGCTGTTCAGGAATTCGTACAAAATGCTAGGGTGGGTGGGATTTTGCAAATGGAGATTAATCGCAATGGCCAAATACTCAAATTGAGTGTGAAACCAGGCAGTCTCCCCGTGCAAAAAGTTCGATAATCATTAGTCAGTAGTCAGTAGTCATTAGTCAGTAGTCAGTAGTCATTAGTCATTAGTCAGTAGTCATTAGTAATTAGTCAGAATTACGAATTACGAATTACCAATTACCAATTACCAATGCCAGAAATATTACAAATATCGCAATTAGGAAATCCTGTATTGCGCCACCGATCGCAACTTGTGGAGAATCTTCAGGACGATCGCATTCAACAGTTAATCGACAACTTAATCTCTACAGTACAACAGGCGAACGGGGTGGGGATTGCAGCCCCTCAAGTCGCTAGGGGCGATCGGCTGTTCGTCGTCGCCTCCCGTCCCAATCTGCGGTATCCCCAAGCACCAACCATGGAACCCACAGCCATGATTAACCCTCGAATTATGGCGAGTTCAACAGAGACAGTCAAAGACTGGGAAGGCTGTTTGAGCATTCCGGGGATACGGGGATTAGTGCCGAGAAGTCGATCGATTCAAATTGAATACACCAGTAGAGATGGCAAACTCCATCAACAAGAATTGACAGATTTTGTAGCTCGCATTTTTCAGCACGAACACGACCATTTAGATGGCATCGTGTTTTTAGACAGGGTGGAAAGCACCAAAGAACTGATGAGTGAAGATGAGTACCAAAAGCAACTTGTCAACTTACCATAACACTTGATATAATTGCTAGTATAGCAATCCTTGCAGGAGTCGTAAATATTTTTACCCCACCCCAACCCTCCCCTTGAATCAGGGGAGGGAGTAAGAAATTCACAAATGATTTAGGATTCCTATAGTAACCGCAGTGATATTGTCAATAGGAGAGCAAATGTCTATCAACTTAGAAAAAGGCGGGAGAATCAATCTATCTAAAGAAGCACCGGGGCTAAAAAGTGCTGGGATTGGTTTGGGATGGGATACCAACGCTACAGACACCGGCGCAGCATTTGATTTAGATGCTTCCGTGTTCATGTTAGGTGCCAATGCTAAAATTCCCAGCGAAAAATACTTTGTTTTTTACAACAACAAAGAGTCGCCAGACACTTCTGTAATTCATCTGGGAGATAGCAGAACCGGAGAAGGATTTGGCGATGATGAAACAGTGACAGTCGATTTAACCAAAGTCGATCCGGCGGTGCTAGAAATTGTGTTTGTTGTCACCATCCACGAAGCGGAATCGAGGCGGCAAAACTTCGGCCAAGTGCGGAATGCTTTTATCAGAATTTACGACACTACTACTAACACAGAAGTCACTAAGTACGATTTAGATGAGGATTTTTCTAGGGAGACTGCTGTGGAATTTGGCAGACTTTACAAGAAAGATGGCGAGTGGAGGTTCCAAGCTGTCGGACAAGGCTACAATTCAGGTTTGCAGAGCTTTGTAGACAAGTATGCCGGATAAAAGGGCGATCGCATCCAGCTAAATAAATCAAGGGAAATTTCGGAAAAATCATGAATATTTCCCTTGGTTCTAGATGCTACTAATTACAGGATAAAGTTAATGGGAATTCAATTAAGTAAGGGCGAAAGATTTGATATTTTCCCCGCCAATCCTAATTTACAAAAAGTGTCATTTGCCATCGGATGGCAAATGAATCCAACCAGAGACAACTATGATATAGATGTTTCTGTATTTATGTTGGGCGCAGATGGCAAAATTCCCCATGAAAGATATTTTGTATTTTACAATAATCTGCGTTCCCTCGATGACTCTCTACACCATTTAGGAAATCGCAAAACTGGGAAAAACCAAGGAGACAACGAGACGATTGATGTACAAGCAAAAAATCAAAACTTTAGCCAAATCCACAATGGTTTTATTAGACTTTACAATTCCGCAACCCATAGCGAACTTGCTTGCTACAACCTGAAAGATAATTTTTCACAAGAAACAGCAGTCGAGTTTGGCAGGTTATATAAAAAAGACGGAAAGTGGAGGTTTCAGGCTGTTGGACAAGGATACAATGCTGGCTTACAGAGTTTTGTAGACAAATATTATGTCGAAAATAAACAGGAAAATCAGCAAGCAGAAACTCACTTAAAAATATCAGACTTTGA
>RDXH01000268.1 GCA_004292745.1 Oscillatoriales cyanobacterium
AACCCGGTTTCTCTGAAAAATCGTGGATATATCCGAGAGATATTGAGACCAATTTTTTATGAAGCTGCATAGAATTCGATCCCCCCTAACCCCCCTTCCCAAGGGGGGGACAAGAGTCCAATCAAAGTCCCCCGACAATCAGGGGGATGCGAGGGGGATCGGAATATGTGCAACGACCCATTAAATTGGTATGAGACAGAAACCGGGTTTTTGGCCCCGCGTGTGTCCAAAACTGTAACAATTAAAAATACCCGCGCCACCTATGAAAAAACAAGTCATCCTCACCATCATGGAAGGAAGCTTTCAGCAAGGATTTCCGCTTAACTTGGAAATTCGAGAAGATTTAACGCCATTTAGCTTAATCTGGGGAGATGTTGGCAGACTCCCAGCCCTAGGTGATATTGAGATTCTTGATTCCTTGAAGGAGTGGCAGTCAAATTTTAAAAGGAATAATGACGACAGTATACCGCGCATCAAAGTAAAAGGGGAAGGAGCGAAAGTATTTAACAATATCGCCGCACAAAATCTGGCATCCAACATCAATCAATGGCTCAATTCCAACGAAAAATCCTGGAGAAAAATACTCGATGGATTGCAGCAGCACTTGCAGCCCAACGATGAGATTCGAGTTATTTTGCAAACAGACGATGCTAACTTGCGGAGACTACCTTGGCCGGCCTGGAATTTATTTTCTGAAACTTATCATAATTCCGAAATTTCTCTGAGTACCTTAACCGTTAAACCGCCAAGCTTTAAACCATCTGAATGTCGGAAATCAGCGGTAAAAATTTTAGCTGTTTTTGGCAATAATGACGGCATTAATATTAGTTTTGACCGTCAAGTATTGGATCGTTTAGCCGAACGTGGTGCTGAAATTACACCTTTAAACAAGCCCAAAAAAGCCGAATTGTTGGAGTGTTTGCGGGATGAAAAGGGATGGCACATTTTCTTTTTTGCAGGTCACAGTTCAACCCTGCCAGACGGTCAAATTGGTGAATTTGAGATCGGCGATTCTGAGAGTATAAGTATTGATGACTTAAAAAATGCCATGAAAATTGCGATCGCCAAAGGGTTGCAGTTAGCAATTTTCAACTCCTGCGACGGCTTGGGGATAGCCAACCAGCTAGCAAAATTGTACTTGCCCCAAAGTATTGTCATGCGGGAAGTAGTAGCAGACGAAGCGGCACAAAAATTTTTACAGGATTTTCTCACAGCATTTGCCAATAACCAATCTTTGTACACATCAGTGCGGGAAGCGAGGCGAAAGTTGGAAGATGCTAAAAATAAAGAATTGCCTGGTATTAGCTGGCTACCAGTAATTTGTCAAAACCCCGCTGTGGAACCGCTAAGGTGGAAACAGTTGCTTAATTGGAAATGCCTGCACACTCTCACCGATCATTCAGATGTTGTTAAATCAGTCGCGATTAGTTCAAAGGAAAACATCATTGCTAGCAGCAGTTTAGACAAAACCATCAAACTTTGGAACCTGTGTACAGGAGAATTACTCCACACCTTCACCGGACATAGCAGTGCCGTAATTGCGGTTGCTTTCAGCCCCGATGGAAAAACCCTGGCTAGTGCCAGCAATCACGAGTTATTTGACGGCAGCATCAAGTTGTGGGATGTGGCAAATAAGACATTTAAACAAAGTCTGGGAAATGCCTTGGTAGCCCTGCGGACAAGCTGTTTAGCTTTCAGTCCCGATGAACAAACCCTCGCTAACGGTCACATTGGTACTACAATTATTGGCGCTACAATTGATATTTGGAATCTCAAAAAAAGTAAAATTGAAAAAACTCTATGGGGACACGTTTGGGAAGTTAATTCCCTAGCCTTTAGCCAAGATGGGCGTATTTTAGTTAGTGGTGGTTTAGATGGTGCTGTTAAAATCTGGAATTGCTACAAAGAAGAGTTGCTGCACACTCTCAATCGCCCAGTAGACTTTTTCGGTGCCTTAGCTTCCTGGTTCGATTCTTCTGTTGGGATAATTTGTTGTGTTGCGATTAGCCCGGATGGTAAAACAGTTGCAGCTAGCGGTTTACAACAGCCAATTCAACTGTGGAATACTGAAAATGGGAGACTGCTGCGTACCTTCACAGAACACTCAGATAGTGTTTATACTCTTGCCTTTAGCCCCGATGGTGAAACTCTCGCCAGCGGGGGTGGTGACAACAGGATTCGGATTTGGAATTTTCACACAGGAGAGTTGTTGGAAACTCTGGAACATCTTGGCCCAGTCCAGTCTGTTGTTTTCAGTTGTGATGGCAAAACTTTGGTCAGTGGGAGTGCGGATACTACTGTCAAAATTTGGCGAGTTCCTGTTTAAGTCAGTCCTGGACGCACTCCGACAAAGAAACCGGGTTTTTTACCGAATCAGTCGTCTATAATCAAGTATTTTCGTAAAAAACCCGGTTTCTGGCCCATGCGCGATTTCTAACCGCAAGTCAGCTAAAAAATCTCCCCAACAATCATCCCCGCCAATATGACAAACCCCACCCAAACATTTTGGCGAAAGATTTGACCATAAACGGGATTCGGAAGGTCGGATTTTCGCAGTTGACTGTATTGCAAAAACCACAAAATAGCAGCCCCAAAAATAGCAATCCAAAAACCAATATGCAACTGTAAATTAATCCCCATTCCGGCTAATAAACCCACTGTAGCTACAAAGAAAAAACCCACAGCATTAGCCGAATAATCCCCAAAAAATATCGCACTGGAATTTACGCCCAAACGCAAATCATCTTCCCGATCGCTCATCGCATAAACTGTATCAAATCCCATCGTCCACACCACCACTGCACCCCACAGCAACCAAGTCGCCGATTCTAGTTTTCCAACTGCTGCACTCCAACTAATTAAAACTGCAAATCCCCAGGCGATTGATAATACTAATTGTGGGACTGGAAAGAATCTTTTTGCTAGGGGATAGCAGATAATTACTGGTACGGCGGCGACACATAGCCAGAAACTTAAAGGATTGAGATAAAATGCGAGAATAGCCGCGCAAGCAAAGGAAATTACAGCAACTCCGATCGCAGTTTGCACTTTTAGGGCGCGGGATGCTAGGGGGCGCGATCGCGTTCTTTCTACTTCGGGGTCAATATCGCGATCCCACAAGTCGTTGATGACGCATCCCGCCGCACTGGTGGCTAAGGTGCCCAACACAATCACACCCACCAATGCTGCGGGCGGTTTCCCGTGGGCTGCTAAAAAGACCGCCCAGAGGGCTGGAATCATTAAAATTAGCCGTCCCGCTGGCTTGTCCCATCTCAAAAGCCGGATGATAGTAAGTAGTGTAGATTCGGATTGGCGATCGGGCTCGGTAAGCATCTTAATTTTAGATTTGAGATTTTTAATATTTTAAGCCGATCGCTCAGTAAATTCGTGAAATAATGAAAAATATCTGTCAACCCCGATACACTCTAATGGTTAATTCACTTGCTTCTGCGGAGTCAAATCGCATTATTGCTGCCATTGATATGGGTACTAACTCGTTTCATATGGTGGTGGCGCGAATCGATCCGAAATTGCCCGCTTTTACGATTATTGCTAGAGAAAAAGACACGGTTCGGTTGGGCGATTGTGAGGCTAAGACGGGGTGTTTAAAGTCAGAAGTGATGGAAAGGGCGATCGCCACTTTGCGCCGTTTTCAAGATATTGCGAAAACTTTCAATGCTGAACAAGTGATTGCTGTGGCTACCAGTGCGGTTCGAGAAGCCCCTAATGGCCGGGATTTTCTCAAACAAGTTGCTGATGACTTAGACCTAAATGTTAGCTTAATTTCCGGTCAGGAAGAAGCGCGGAGGATTTATCTGGGTGTACTTTCGGGAATGGAATTCCACAATCAATCCCAGGTAATCATTGACATTGGGGGCGGTTCTACTGAATTAATTTTAGGAAACAGTTCTGAACCTCTCTGTCTCACGAGTACCAAAATTGGTGCGGTTCGCCTGACTGGAGAATTCGTCAAAACTGACCCGATTAGCAAGGAGGAGTTTGCCTATTTGCAAGCTTATATTCGGATTGCGTTGGAAAGACCGATCGACGAATTACGCGCTCAATTTAATGGTGATGAAACTCTCCGTTTAATTGGCACTGCTGGAACCATTGAAACTTTAGCAGGAATTAACGCTCGCGAAAAGTTGGGAACCGTACCAAGTCCGCTGGCTGGCTATCAATTAAGTTTAAAGGATTTGCGCGATTTAGTCAATCGTTTTCGCAAACTTTCCTATGCCGAAAGGTTGGCAATTCCGGGAATGTCGGACAAGCGGGCGGAAATTATTCTGGCTGGTGCTTTGATTTTGCAGGAAGCGATGACGCTATTAGGAATGGAATTTCTCACTGTTTGCGATCGATCTTTGAGAGAAGGCGTCATTGTTGACTGGATGCTGTCTCGCGGTTTGATTGAAAACCGTTTGCGCTACCAAGGTTCAATCCGCCAGCGCAGTATTCTGCATATGGCTAAAAAATATCAAGTTAATTTAGAACATAGCGAAAGAATTGCAGCTTTTGCGCTCAATTTGTTTGACCAAACTCAAGGAATTCTACATTATTGGGGAACGGAAGAACGGGAATTGCTGTGGGCGGCGGCAATTTTACATAACTGCGGTGTGTACGTCAGTCATTCGGCGCACCACAAACATTCTTACTATTTAATTCGGAATGGTGAGTTATTGGGATATACTGAAACTGAGATTGAAGTAATTGCTAATTTATCTCGCTATCACCGAAAAAGTCCTCCGAAGAAAAAGCACGAGAATTTTGTAATTCTCCCGAAGAAATACCGGGAAGTGGTTAGTAAATTGCATCCACTACTCAGGCTGGCCGTGGCTTTGGATAGGCGGCAAATTGGTGCGATCGCGCATTTCAAATGCGAGTTAAGACCGGAAGTTCGAGAGTTTCATCTACATCTAAAACCCGTGAATTCCGGTGATGACTGCGCCCTAGAACTCTGGAGTTTGGATTATAAAAAGCCTGCTTTTGAATATGAGTACAATCTCAAATTAGTTGCAACTTTAGATCCGAATCTAAAAATTACAATTTAGGATACTTCGACTACGCTCAGCAACC
>RDXH01000269.1 GCA_004292745.1 Oscillatoriales cyanobacterium
TGCTAACTAAGAAAGACACGGGGACTGAAGTCCCCCGTGTCGCTTTCCTCTCAGGGCTAAAGCCACTGAGTTTCCCGCATCCCGTATGAATTTTTATGACCAATGACCAATGACCAATGACCAATGACCAATGACCAATGACCAATGACCAATGACTAATTACCAATGACCAATGACCAATGACCAATGACTAATGACTAATTACCAAACTGGGTCAACATAAAGATTAATTGTTACTTGCTCTTTTCCCGAAGGTACGCCGGAAATACAAGCACAAATTATCTCTCCGTCTTCCAGTTCCACTTCGCAAGCGTGACAAGAACCCATGAGACAGCCGGTAGGAATAGAAATTCCTGCACGTTTAGCTACATCCAGCAAAAGCTCTCCCGGTTCAGCTTCAACTGTTACATTGTCTGGTAAAAAACAAATTTTTGTCATTCAAACTTCACCTAAGCTACTAATGACTAATGACTGCTGACTAATGACTAATAACTACCCTAAAATCTGTTTGATATCTAAATGCTTTTCAACGGTATCAGCCAGAGTGTCCAAAAGAGCTTCTCGGTGTTCCCTATAATTAGGAATTCCTGTAGGTAGGGCCCGCAATCCTCGCTGGTGCCGCAAGTGATTTAACCAAGCCCGCCGCCAAGCTCCGTTATCAAAAATACCGTGCAAGTAAGTACCCCAAATAGATTGGGAATTATTGACCATTCCTAAACTAGGATCGTCAAACAGCGATTTAGTCAAATCTGACTCCAACATTTGGGTTATTCCTTGGTGGATTTCGTAACCTGAAACTGGTAAACCCGGTTGAGGATAATTAGATGTTACGGTGCGCTGACGGGCTATTTTATCAGGTGCGATCGCTGTTTTTAAAGGTAACAATCCCAAGCCTTTAAATTCTCCCTGTTGTCCCTCAAGCCCTTCTCGATCGACTATACTTTCTCCCAGCATCTGAAACCCCCCGCAAACTCCCATGACAGTACCGCCAGCCACTAAATATTTTTTTATGGCTTCTGCCATACCCGTTTTTCGGAGTACCTGCAAATCAGAAATTGTAGTTTTAGAACCTGGTAAAATTACTGCATCTGGATGGCCTAACTCGTCTTTGGGGCTGACATATTTGACTGTGACAGTAGTTTCCGACTCCAGGGGGTCAAAGTCGGTAAAATTAGAAATACGGGGCAAGCGGATGACAGAAATATTCAGGTCTGTGTGAGAATTTGGAGAACGTCGATCGAGTAAATCGAGAGAGTCTTCGGCAGGAAATACTTCGTCTATCCAAGGAATTACACCAACTACGGGAATGCCTGTACGTTCTTCTAGCCAAGTTAGCCCTGGATCTAAGATAGATTTTTGTCCTCGGAATTTATTAATAACGAATCCTTTAATTAAAGCTCGTTCGTCTGGATCGAGCAATTCCAAAGTACCGATAATGTGAGCAAAAGCTCCGCCGCGGTCTATATCAACTACTAGCAAAGTCCGAGCATTCAAATGTTTAGCTACGCGCATATTTGTTAAATCCCGGTGCTTGAGATTAATCTCCGCAGGGCTGCCGGCTCCCTCGCAAACCACCATGTCAAATTGGTGACTCAACAATTCTAAAGATTCCCGAATCACTTGCCAACCTCGATCGAAATATTCTTCGTAATATTGAGTAGCTCGGATATTGGCGATCGCCCGACCCTTCATAATTAATTGAGAAGTCATATCTCCTTGGGGTTTGAGCAAAATGGGATTCATTTCTACCAAAGGTGCTACACCGGCGGCCCAAGCCTGAACTGCTTGAGCGTAGCCAATTTCTCCCCCAGCAGCAGTGACATAGGAATTCAGTGCCATATTCTGACCCTTAAAGGGAGTGACTCGCCACTGGCGGCGAGCAAAAATGCGACACAAAGCTGCAACGAGTAAAGATTTCCCTGCGTGAGAAGTTGTTCCCACTACCATAAGTGCTTTCATAATATTGATTTTACCTAAATTTAATCGAAAAATTATTGAGTATTTTGTGAAGGCTGAATGCAAAAAGGAAAAAATATGGTTATTTTTTTTTACCTGTTTATGAAGGCAGAAAGCAGAATCTAAAAAGTTCTAATTTCTACCTTTTGGTTTGTGTTTTAGAGAGTCGTCTGCTCAGAGTCGGAAAGATTTTCGGACTTTGATTCATCGGCGGGTTTGTCAGTTTTCAGCAGATTGGGAGTTGGCGGATTTGGATGAATCAATTCCGGTGTGTCTGCTGAGGCGATCGACTCTACCTGCTGTTTGATGGAATTGTCGATCGCCTCTGATGACACTTCCGCAGGTGTTGGCAAAACCACTTCCACCACTGTAATTTCAGTAATTTGAATCGGAGAAATCGCTGTTTCTTCTGAAATCAATTCTGCCATTGCTTCCACATCCAGAGGAAATGGTACTCCTGGAATTACATCAGCGACGGTGCTGCTAGTTTCTGCCGCCGCTACTTCTAGGGCTGCTTCGGCTAATTCAGATGCGAGAATTTGGTCAAACTCCGATGTAGAAATTGCCCCTACTTCAGATGCAGGTTCGATCGACTCTGAAGGCACTTTCGGTGTTGTCACCGGAGTATTGGGTATGGACTTGGTTTTCTCCGCACCCCGGCCCAACAAACCGCCCAGACTATTTTTGATATTGCCAAACAGACTGCTGAAACCAGCCGATTTTTTAGGGGCTTTGACAGCAGTTGAATCCGCTGCTGGGGCTGCCGTTGAGGTCACAGACTGGGACTCTTTAGCTGCGGTCCTCCACATCTCCTCAAACTCATCGACTTCGGGTTCTTGTTTAAGGTCTGGTGGAGCCTCTGCTGTCTCCACAGTTGGTGTGGTGGCAATTTCTGAAACTTTTGGGGTGCTTGTAGTGTCGCTAGTTGGTGCTGATTCTAAAGGGGCTGGCGAGGTGTCAGCTACAGGAATTGTGATCGACTCCTGTATTTCCTCAGTTGCTGGTGCTGTCGAGTCTGGAAGTGGCAACAATTCAGGGGCGATCGCACTTTCTGCCACGATTTGGGGTAATGGGGAAACCACCGCAGGTTCCTCTGCTTTTACCTGGCGATCGGCAACAGGTGCTGGCACCACATCAGATTTCGGCTTGGGCGCTCTGACAAACTTAGGTTTTTTCGTTGCTGGTTCTGGTTTTTTGGCAAACATCCCCGTCAACGCGCCACCCATACCCCCCGGCAAATTTACCGACTGAGGAATCGGCGTTTGCTCAGCAATAGGTGTAACTTGTCTGCGTAAACTCAAAGTTTCCGAGGCGAACCAGCCCAAAAGAGCCACGGCCGCCATTTGACCAAGCAGGAGAGCACCGGTAATTCGCCCCGCACAAGCCCATAAAATTAACGCATAGAAAAGTCCCACCCCACTCCAGGCAAAATCGCTTTTGCGGTGAACTTCTGGAAAAAAGAAAGCAGCCATGTAAATACTGAAGCTGCCTAGACCGACTGCCAACGCTAGAAAGTATGCAAGCATATTGTCGGTACCTCCGCTGTGTCAAATAACCTCTACGGGCTCATTTTACCTTTCAGGGGTGTCCGGTGGCTGCTTTCTCTAGGACAATTTTTGACTTCTGTGAGGGAATAGGGAAGAGGGAAGAAGTGGAGGGGGTAGGGGCCAGGGCTGTTTCATTCTGGTGACAAATCATGGTTTTGTAGGGGTAGTGCCACCGTGCCTACCCTCTTCGTCCTGTTTGAGTATTAAATCTAGATCCACCCTAGGGCCTATTTTCTTTTGTCCCCCTTCGGGACTATGTGTAACTTGTGATACATATCACTGTTATCGACCGATGCGATCGCACTGAAAGGTAAAAGATGTTTGTATCTTGGTGGTGTAAGAGGAATGATGCCAGAGTGCATCCTTAATATTGGAGGCAGTGCTATGTTGGAAAAAATGTTGTTAGCCGTCGGCTTAACCCTATCACTGCAAGTATTTGCCGGACTAAGTACGTCCCCGAAATTACCTCAAAATTACGTATTGCGATCGAACCAAAATTTGACTCAATTCCTAAAACTTCCCCTCGTTACATTACCGAACCGTGCCGAGAGTGAAATCTAATCTTAATTAGAGTTGCCAGTGCGATCGGAATGACCAAGAGTATTTTTTTGATATTTTCCTTGATAGGTTCTATTTTCATTGTAGAGTATACTCACTGTTAAACCCAGGAGAGTTAAAATGGCACTTAGCGATATTCTATTGAATGAAAAGAACCGAGACAATTTTGTTGATGATTGTGTAAACTTGATCGACGAACAAGTTGCTTCGGCTTCGGGATTGGGTGGTTTGGCTCTAAAAGCTGCCTACGCTACTGTCAAGGGGATACGAGCTGATTATTGCGCCCAAGTCGTAGATCAACTGCTGCCAGAAATCTCGATCGCACTCGATCCCATGTGGAATGAAGCAGTAACCAATGGCAACCCAGTCGAATATCTCACCCAAAGAAAATCTCAAGTAGCAGACGAATTGCTCCAAATCAGCGATGCCAGAGTCGAAAACAGCACCAGAGCCATGGTGAAAGGAGCCTATGCCAAACTGCGCCCCTCAGCTAAGAATTATGTGGAAAAGGGAATACCTGATTTAGCCAAAATCATTGATAAATATAATAGTGCAGGCTGATATATACCGTTTCCCAAATAGATGAAGTAGGTTGGGTTTAACTGGTTCCTAGGCTCTAGCCTGGGAACCCATATCCAGAGGCTCTGCCTCGTCGAAGAGAGAAAATCGAAAGGTCGGCAGAGCCTTCCGATCAGCGTTACCAGGCCAGAGCCTGGTAACGAGTAACGAGTAATAAAAGAATTAATTCGTAGTCAATATCTGCAACATTGCCTGTCCCGTAATTCCCAAACCCAATAACAAGACCAACATCGCACTAATCCCCGGTAAAATTTTCACTACCGCCAGTTGTTTTGGTAATTTATCAAACTTCCCTTTCGCATAAACTAAGATTAATCCGATCGCAGTCAACACCAAAGCCAACCCCAAACTAAATGCTACCACCAGAGTCATGCCCAAACCCACACTACCCAAAGCTGA
>RDXH01000041.1 GCA_004292745.1 Oscillatoriales cyanobacterium
GATGATGTGGTTTGGCTGCATTCTGAGAGTCCTTTATGCGATCGCCTCAGACAGTGGATGGTATAGGGCATTGGGCATTTGTACGATCGCGAAACAGCCCCTAAAAATCTGTAGCTAATCAAGTTATGAAAATTCGCTGTATTGCTAAGACTGGTGAATCTATCCCTGAAGAATATATAGATCCGCCACGCGGTTACACGAAAAAAGTTGAGTTGCCACTAACTATAGGCAAGGAATATGTTGTTTATGCTATCCGAGAATGGAAAGGGACTATTTGGTACTATATCTGCAATGATAATTACAGCTATTATCCCATCCATAATCCGGCACCGATGTTTGAAGTGGTTGACAGCAGAATTTCTAAGTATTGGCGGTTTGAACTTTCGCCTAATGGTTTGTTAATGATAGCGTTTGAGCAGTCGTTTACTGACCCTTATTTTTATGATAAGCTAACCGACCAGGAAGAGGTGAAGGTTGAGATTTTTGAGAAGGTTAAGGAATTGATGGATGCTGAGGATTTTGATTTGCCTCCGCTGGATGTGGCTGTTGAGAAGTTGCGGGAAACTGTCAGTGTTTGAGTTGGGAAAGTGCGAGAGTCAATTGATTTTTTTACGAGCTTGACTCAGATAGCTTGAAATGGTATCAAATATAAAGCAGGATAATTTTGTAGAAAAATGAACGATAGACTTGAATTCAATAATAACTATGAGATACTAGACCGCGATGATGATGTTTTGTTGTTCGCAGAAAATACAGTTACAGTAGGGCAATTCAAGAAGGGTATTAGTTGGGCTTTTGAGAGACAGTTTTTAGTTCTTGTTAACCATGATTATGGTCAGGGGAAAAAATGTATTCAAACTCTAAAACATGATCTAAGCAAGATTGTGTTTAATTCAATACCTTTTACAACGAGTGAAATTCAATGGAAAGGTAACGCGGTAAATTGTAAACTTCTTAAAGTAGGTTTTGGAGGATGGCAGGAAGGAACAGTGAGAGTGCAGGGAAGAGTCGTAGATGGCTATTTTGAAAATGACGGATTAAATAACGAATTATTGAAGTATAATCAACCTGTTATCGATATATGTGTAGAGTTTTGTCCCGATCGCCCAAATGAACCTATATCGCCTTTAGATGATATCAGACAATCTGAGGAATACAAAAAACTGCTAGAAAATAACTGATATCGTTTCCGGTTGCATCGGAATTATTAGCCGAAATTAGGACACGGTAGTACCGTGTGCCTACCCAAAATAATCTTGTAGGGAAACGGCATTGCCCATTAGTGTCAACTTAAGGTCAAACCCATTCACAGACGGCTGGCAAGACGATTAAGGCTAGATCACCCTGGCGCCCCCCTTAAGAAGGGGGGGACAGGAGTTTTTTCTTTCGTCCCCCTTCTTAAGGGCACTTCAACACTAGCAAGAAAAAAATGACAAATATAGAAGAATATGTCGATCGCACTGCCGAACTGATAAACTTGCCCTTAGACCCAGAACATCGGCCTGGTGTTGTGGTAAACTTCGAGAGGATAGTGGCGATCGCCCAACTTGTTACCGAATTTCCTTTACCCCCAGAAGTAGAAGCTGCACCGGTGTTTGAACCTTAGATTTTTAACCGCAGATGAGGGCTGATGAACGCGGATGAACGCAGATATTTTTTTAGATAAGGCTGATGCGGTTGCTACGGCAGCAGCGGTTAAAATCGGTAAGATTACGGCTACAGCGGCGGTTAGTGCTGCTTTGGAACGGATTGCTGTTGCCGATCGAACTTTTAACTGTTTTACTAATGTTACTGCTGAAAGTGCGCTGGCGGATGCTGAAAAAATAGATAGTGCGATCGCAAATAACGAAAATCCAGGCCCGCTAGCAGGTGTACCCTTCGCCGTCAAAAACCTCTTCGACATCGGCGGAATTACCACCCTAGCAGGCTCAAAAATCAATGCTGACAACCCTCCGGCTACCCGTGACGCGGGGGGGGTGGCTAGACTCAGACAAGCGGGTGCGGTACTCCTAGGTACTCTTAACATGGATGAGTACGCCTACGGTTTTGTCACGGAAAACAGCCATTACGGGCCCACGCGCAATCCCCACGATACTGCGCGGATTGCTGGCGGTTCCAGTGGCGGTTCCGCCGCCGCCGTAGCTGGGGGTTTAGTACCCATCACTTTGGGCTCGGATACTAACGGTTCCATCCGCGTACCGGCTGCTTTGTGCGGTGTTTTTGGTTTTAAGCCTACTTACGGTCGTTTGTCAAGGGCCGGAACTTGTTTGTTTTCTAGCAGTTTGGATTGTGTGGGGCCCTTTGGGCGATCGCTCCGGGATATTGCGACGCTGTATGATATCTTGCAAGGGCCCGACGATCGCGATCCAGTTTGCACTCAGCGCCCCCCACAACTGTGTTCGCCGCAGTTAAATCGAGGGATTGAAGGATTGCGAATTGCGGTTGCTGACGGCTATTTCACTACAGGGGCCGAACCGGAAGCATTGGATGCAGTAGAAATAGTGGCCCAAGCCTTGACTAATATCCTAAAGTGTGGTAATGAGACAGTAAAAACAACAACAAACCCCCCGAAAATTGGGGGGCTTGCGACTGTAAGCATACCGGAATCCGATCGCGCCAGGGCTGCTGCATTTATCATTACCGCCTGTGAAGGGGCAAATTTGCATTTAGAGAATTTGCGATCGCGCCCTCAAGATTTCGATCCGGCGACGCGCGATCGTTTTTTAGCAGGAGCTCTGATCCCGGCGGCTTGGTACTTGCAAGCGCAGAGATTCAGACAATGGTATCGCCATCGGGTTGGCGAAATTTTCCAAACAACAGATATAATCCTCGCACCCGCAACCCCGATTGCTGCGCCTTTAATTGGCGTCGAGAAAATGGTAATAGCCGGACAAGAAACAATAGTGCGTCCCAATCTGGGACTGTTCACCCAACCTCTATCATTTATTGGCTTGCCCGTACTGTGCGTACCCATACAGCGCCCAGGGGGTTTGCCCTTGGGAGTGCAAATTGTTGGTGCTCCCTACAGCGAAGCGGTGATTCTCCGAGTCGCTGCGGCATTAGAATCGCAAGGCATTGTATCTGCCGAAGCAATTGGCTGCTAATTCTAGGGTTTGTTGTTGCGGTGGAAGCGTCTTTTTGTTCTTCTGGCAATCGCTTTGCGCTTTTGCTTTTCCAACGGGGTTTCAAAGTGGCGGTGTTTTCTCATGTCGGGGAAAATTCCCGCTTTGGAAACTTGTCGCTTGAACCGTCGTAGGGCTGACTCAATCCCTTCGTTTTCGCCGATTACAACTTGGGTCATTCTTTCTCCTTAGTGTTTGTTCGATCGAGTTCTATCATATCAAGGTTTTTGGCAGCGCGTCTTGCCGGAGGTGAGTTTTTCCTGGAGATGTATGGACACTCCCTGGCGTTAACGCGCGGGGATTCTTTGTTCTAAGAGCTAACTTGCTCTAAATAAACTGTACTTCCTCGGCAGTTAATTTATTGTGTTGAGCGACATTTTTGATGTCACGATGAATTACTTGTTGAGTAATAGATTGTGCATATCTGATCGTAAAATTTTCTACCATTCTTCTGTTTTGAGCCGGAGACTGGCCAAGGCCCGGACTTGCTCGTCGGTGTCGGAAACTGCAAGCGATCGCAACAAAGGCAAAACACCGGAATTTTCGGGATAGTGTTCGAGGATGGCTTCCAAAGCTGTAAACCTGGGATTGTAAGGAAAAGAACCTTTTTGACCGTAGGGATCGCTCAGGGCGCGATCGCGCAAAAACTCAAACATTCCCGGCGAGTCTTTCCATCCCCGCATCAACTCTACCAGGGCGATCGCCCGCACCTGAGAATCTTCATCATTTTGAGCTCTCATCTGGAGCCACTGAAAAATCTGCGATTCATCTGTCCCACCCCGCGCTAACTTTTGCAAAGCCATTTGTCTGACAGCCGGACTCTCATCGCCCTCTGCTTTAGCCTCCAACAGCATCCAAGTTTCAGGATTGTCCGGCCAGTTGCGAGCCAATTCTTGCACCGCAGCTTGGCGAACCACCGCATCCCCTGAATCAAGCTGAAGTTTCAGCCAAGGTAAGGTTTCCGCGTCATCGGGCCACCCCCGCACAATTTCTCGCACCAACACACCCAGCAGGTGATAATCTTGCTCAGACTCGACTAGGCTTTTGAGAAAAGGTAGGGTGTCGCCCAAATAAGACCAGCGAGAAGCTATTTGTTTCACAGCAGTTTCTCGGACGTTGAGATGTCTGTCCGACTGGGCGAGATTTTGCAACCAGACAAACACTTCCAGACTCGCAGAGGGTAGTGCAGCCACGGCTTCCACCACTACCTCCCGCACAGTCCAGTAATCTTCGGAATCAGCTATTTGTTGCAACAGAGGGAGGGTTTCCGGGCTATCAGGCCAACCTGCGGCTATCTGTTGTAGGGCTATTTCTCGCAGTTGGGAATCACGATCGCCCCTAGCTAGATTTTGCAAAAAAGGTAGAGTTGCAGGGTGGTCGGGCCAGCCAGAGGCCACTGCTTGCACTGCCGCGCTCCGGACTGCCGAACTTTCGTCGGACTCCGCCAGAGTTCTCAGCAGCGGATAAATCTCTGGTTCATCCCGCCAGCGCGCCGCTAATTCTGCGATCGCCGCTATCCGTACTTCTTTGCTCCTATCCTCACAAGCTAGGGTTTTTAGCAGCAGACAAACATGGGGTGCTGTGGGCCAACCGGATGCCAACTCCTGCACTGCTACTGTTCGTAGAGTAGAACTTCCGGTGTGGGCGAGGTTTTTGAGTAGGGAAAAAGTGCCTAAAACCGATCGCCAAGCAGAGGCTATGGCTCGCCAAGCTGCGACTTGGACTCCCAAATTTTCGTCGGTGTCAGCGATGCTTCTGAGTAATAGTAAGGTGTCGGTTCGATCGTGCCATTTCTCGGCCAAAATATACAGTGCACAGGTGCGGACAGCGGGGCTGCGATCGGACAGAACCAGCGTAGTCAGCAGCGGTCTGATCTCGTTGGAGTCTGGCCAAGCAAGGGCGATTTCTGTGACTGCGGTCGATCGCACTGCCCAACTTGGATCGGATGTGGCTAACTTTTTGAGCATCAGGTAAATTTCTGGATTGTCTGACCAACCGCGGGCTAGGGCTTTTACGGCGGTAGCTCGGATTTCGCCACTGTCGTTGGAGTGAGCGAGTATTTTGAGCCAGGGCAAAGTTTGGGGGTCATTTTTCCAAGTTGTGGCGATCGCTGCGATCGCTTGGGAACGAATTTGATATGTTTCTTGCAATTCTTGGCCTGTTTGATAAAGAATCAGGAAACCCATGCCATATTGCGATAATTTTTTTAAAGCCTTTAACAGTTTAATTTCTGTTTTTTTCTTTACTTTCCCCGGAATTATTGAGAGACATTTTGCGGCCAAAAATAAATTGACAAACTTTTGCTCCTGACCGTTTTTATCTGTTAAATATTCTAGGATTTCGCTGGCGGTTTCTCGGTCGAGGCTGGCTGCTATTTCCACCAAAATCTCATGCCAAGATTCCTGTCGCCAGTGACGATCGAAAACTTGGGATTTTAGTTCCGATAAACTCAGTTTAGCTGTGTTTAATTGTAGATTAATTAACTCAGTCGATGTCTGGAATTTTTGAGCTGCCATCTTGGTTTGTAACATACCGATGCTTTCCCCCCCTGAAACTTGTTTGTCTTTAAAATCAGAAATCTACTCCCCCTTGCCTGATTAAAATTTCTAGTTTTGTTGATGTTTTAAGAAGTTTAAGTAAAATTTCTACTTTCTAACTTCGGCATTCTCCTAGAGAAAATTAACCAGTATTTCCAATTTATATCCCTTCTCAAAACTGTTGTTACAGTTGATATTGTGGGCTTTTTGGCATCAAGTCAACACCCTGTCGCTACTGTTGCATTGTTTTTGGAAATGGTATTAATTAAGGGGTTTTACGGAGCAAATTACCTCTATTTTATACTAAAACCTCTGGTTGAGGATCGTTTGAATGCAAAATCCGCCACCATTCAGAAAAGTCTGAGCTGGTGGCGGATTTGGCTCAAAGAATCAAAGGGGACAATCTAGGCAATGGCTACTTGTACGCGATCGCCTACAACTTTAACCACAAAAGTGGGAATTTTTACTGTTTCATCGTCCAAACATTGTCCAGTAGTCAGGCTAAAGTTGTGCTTGTAAATGGGAGAAGCAACTTTGAGAGTGCCTTGGCGATCGCCCACAAGTCCCCGCGACAACACAAAAGCCTTGCTAAACGGATCGTAATTGCTGATTGCATAAAGTTCATCACCATTTCCTACTCGAAAAATCGCCACTTGTTTGTCGGCTACTAAAGCACAAACTCCTGTATTCGGGGCGATCGCCTCCAGGGAACAGACATCTACCCAAGTTGTGACTGTATCGGAAACTGATAATGATTGAATCATGTTTTTTTCCTGTTAATTTACTTCTATCGAGTGGGAGGGTAGGCACGGGGGCACTACCCCTACAACAGCCTGATTTTCCTGAGAATGAAACAGCCCTGCCTGATTAAGTGGGGTTATAGCAAGGGTGTTTCAATCTCTTCTAGGAGAAGCCCCCCGTGACTGCCCAAATTCCTGAAACACCTGTAGGGGCAATCCCCCCGTCGTTGCCAAGAGTGGCTGGGGAGGGTTTATTCCGAAACACCAGCCAAAGATTTTTCATCTTCATAAGCCGGCCGTGTTTGTCCCCTTTCAGCAACACGAACAATACTCGGATCTGGCAAATCAGAATTCACAAAATGCTGGAACCGTTGCACCTTATGCGGGTCTTCTATGGTAGTTTTCCACTCACATTGATAAGTATCCACCAAATGCTCCATCTGCGCTTCTAACTCAGCACAAATACCCAGAGAATCCTCAATAATTACCTGTTTTAAGTATTCAATACCGCCCTCAAGTTTATTAAACCAAGTAGCGGTGCGTTCCAGGCGATCGGCAGTACGGATATAGAGAATCAAAAAGCGATCGATATACTTAATCAAAGTTTCCTTATCGATATCCGCAGCCAGCAAAACCGCGTGCTGTGGCTTAATGCCACCATTGCCACACACGTACAAATTCCAACCATTTTCAGTAGCAATGATCCCAAAATCCTTGCTTTGAGCTTCCGCACATTCGCGAGTGCAACCAGAGACAGCAGACTTAAATTTGTGAGGAGCACGTAAACCACGATAGCGCAATTCAACCTCGATCGCCAAACTCGTAGAATCCTGCACCCCAAAACGGCACCAAGTGCTACCCACACAAGATTTTACAGTCCGCAAAGCCTTACCATAAGCGTGTCCAGACTCAAATCCCGCATCAATTAACCGATGCCAAATATGTGGCAACTGATCCACACGCGCCCCAAACAAATCGATCCGTTGCCCGCCAGTAATCTTAGTATAAAGTCCAAATTCCTTGGCAACTTCTCCCAAAACAATCAACTTATCGGGAGTAATTTCTCCACCCGGAATCCGTGGCACCACGGAATAAGTACCATCGCGTTGAATATTTGCCAAAAAGTAATCATTTGTATCTTGCAAACCAACATGAGACTTCTCTAAAATATGCTCATTCCAAGTAGAAGCCAGCATGGAAGCAACAGCAGGTTTGCAAATTTCGCAGCCCTTACCTTTGCCATGTTTGGCGATCGCCTCTTCAAAAGTTTTAATCCCCTGAGAGCGCACTAAATGGTACAATTCTTGGCGAGAATATTCAAAATGCTCGCAGAGGTTGTTTTTGACAGCAACCCCAGCTTTCTTCATCTGTGACTTGAAGATGTCTGTCACCAGAGGTACGCAACCGCCACAGCCCGTACCAGCTTGGGTGCATTTCTTAACGCTAGCAACATCAGTTAAATTGCGATCGCGAATAGCATCACAAATCTGCCCTTTGCTGACATTATTGCAAGAACAAATTTGAGCAGAATCCGGCAAACTATCCACTCCCAAACCAGGCACTACTCCACCTTCTCGTGGCGGCATCAACAAATCTTCAGGATGGGGAGGCAGAGCAATTTCATTTTGCATAAATTGCAACAAAGTGCCGTAAGCAGAAGCATCTCCCACGAGAATTCCACCTAAAATTCGGCTCCCATCTTGATTCAAGACTAATTTTTTGTAAACACCTTGGAATGTGTCAGCCACAACAATTTCCTTAGCATCGGGAGACTTAGAAAAAGCATCTCCAAAACTAGCAACATCCACCCCCAAAAGTTTAAGTTTTGTGGACATATCCGCACCAGTAAAAGTGCTTGTGGCACCGGCATCTGCGCCGTCATCTACTAAACTGCTTAAAATATCCGCTGCGACTCCAGCCATGGTATAACCCGGAGCAACTAAGCCATAAATCCGATTGTCATAAAGCGCGCATTCCCCGATCGCATAAATATCAGAATCAGATGTTTGGCACCGATCGTTAATCACAATACCACCCCGTTCACCCACTTCAATGCCACAACCTCTGGCAATTTCATCGCGGGGGCGAATCCCGGCAGAAAACACAATCATATCTGTTGCCAATTCCGAACCATCAGCAAACAGCATTGTGGTAACTTTGCCATCTTCACTGACAATTTCAGTAGTAGACTTACTGGTATGAACCGAAACTCCCAACTCTTCTATTTTGTTGCGAAGAATTGCACCACCAGCATCATCAACCTGTACAGGCATCAGTCGCGGTGCAAACTCAACTACATGAGTTTTCAAACCCATATTTTGCAGAGCATTGGCACATTCTAAGCCCAATAAACCGCCACCGATTACTACGCCAACCTGGCAATTTTTAGCGTAATCTGACATCGCCTCCAAGTCATCAATTGTCCGATAAACAAAAGTACCCTGAGCCTCTTTGCCTTTAATAGGCGGTACAAATGGATAGGAACCAGTGGCGAGAACAATTTTGTCGTAGGGAACTTCTAAACCATTTGCTGAAGAGACTGTTTTTTGTTCCCGATTAATACCAACTGCTTTGTCACCGATGTGAATTTGAATGCCATTTTCTTGATAAAAGCCTGGTTCAACTAGAGATAAATCTCCCGCTGTCTTCCCAGAGAAAAAACCGCTGAGGTTGACGCGATCGTAGGCGACGCGAGGTTCTTCGCAGAAAGTAATTAAATTCCAGTATTTCGCAGCATCTAAGTTGACCATTAACTCTAGGAATTTGTGGCCAACCATGCCATTGCCGATTACAACGAGGTTTTTTTTGGCTGTCATTAGAATCTATTTAATCCCTTATATCAGTCGTTATTTTATTGATATAATAATTTTGAACAACAATTTGTATTTATAGATACAAGATATTAAATATTATGCAATTATTGAAGAACATATATTGAGTTTTTGCATAATATCAGCCCTGTGTATCTTTGACATGAAGACGCATATTTTTTTCAGTGACTAAACTCACTTTTTCCCAAATTTTAATTATTATTTAAGCTCCCATTCCCGAATATTGTTTCAAACCCTGTCGCCACAGCCAGCGATTCCACACAAAAAACACCGCACCCCAACTAAACATTACCAACAAACCGCGCCCTATATCAACAGGTAATCCAATTAAAATAGCAGCAGGAAAATGAATTAAATAAGGAAAAGGTGTCCACAAAACTACTTCGCGTACTGGTGCAGGAAACACTTCTAGGGGCGCAACCAGTCCAGAGAGAAATAGATAAATTAAAAACCAGAATTGTTCGATCGCACTGGCCCGTTCTAACCAAAAAGCAAACAGCGCAAAGGTATACTGGATAAGGAATCGCAGGCAAAAAGCCAATGCAATTACTAGCACAAACAGCAAAAATCTGCCAGCACTCGGCAACCAAAAAGACTGGGGGTAAAGCGCAAAAAATAGCAGGGTTAATCCGAATACAAAGGGTAGCCGCGCAAACCTTTCGGAAACATGAGATGCAAAGTGATGCCATACTGGATCGAGAGGCTGCAACAACTTATTAGATAAAGTTCCTTGTACTACTTGTTTTTCAAATTCCCAAATCACCCAAACGACATTGGTTTGTCGCACAATGAACGCTGCTAAAAAATAACGGGCAAAGTCGATGGACTTCAGCTCAAATTCTCCCGTTTGTGCCGCCCGCATCCACACACCCATCAAGATAAACGGCAAAACTCCCGACAGCGCCCACAACAGCAATTCTGCTCGGTATTCTAGCATATAAGCGTAGTAGGCAGTTAGCAAAGTTTTAGCAATTCTGATAGATTTTTTCATGTCAATTGTAGATTTAATTTCTCCATCTTAGCAACAAGCTATAAGCCCGTTCCACAAAAAGTATTGTGGAACAGGCATCTTGCCTGTTATTGAAAACGATCTTATTCAAAAATATTACACTTTTCCCGTGCGAAAAACTCTGCCAATTACCTCTTCAATGGGCGGATCGGTAACAGTCAAATCCACCACTTCCAACTCCGCCAACATCTTTGCTACCCCCACCATCAATTCCTCCCTTTTTACCAAAAATCGCACCGATTGTCCTTCCATAGATTCTACCTCCCCGTAAGCAGCAGCACGATCTTGAGATAGCGGATTGGCTAATTCTACCTGAACTTGTCGATAAGGTGCAAATCTATCTAGCAATCCATCCAAATTACCATCATAAATTAATTGCCCTTCATGGATTAACAAAACTCGCTTGCACAAAGCAGTAATGTCTGCCATGTAGTGACTCGTCAACAGCACCGTTGCTTGATAGCGTTCGTTATATTCTCCCAGGAATTTTCTCACACTAAACTGCGCATTTATATCTAAGCCTAACGTCGGTTCATCTAAAAATAATACCTCCGGTTGGTGCAACAATGCTGCCATCAATTCCGCTTTCATTCGTTCACCCAAAGAAAGCTTTCGCACTGCCTGATTTAACTTGCCTTCTAGGGATAACATCTCCGTAAGTTCCCCCACTCGCAGTCGATAATCTTTCTCAGGGATTCCGTAGACAGCGGCATTGATTCTCAGAGAGTCTAGCACTGGCAAATCCCAGATTAACTGTTGTTTCTGCCCCATAACTAAGGTAATTTTTTGCAGAAAATCTGATTCGCGGCGAAATGGAATGCGATCGCACACTTTCACAGTACCAGCAGACGGATAAATTAAACCAGTCAGCATTTTCAGCGTCGTAGTTTTGCCCGCGCCATTAGCCCCCAGAAAGCCTACAACTTCCCCCGGTTCAATACTGAAAGAAACTCCCTCAACAGCTTTCACATTGCGGTAAGTGCGCTTAAAAAAGTGTTGCATGGTTCCTTTTAGTCCCGGTTCTTTAATGGCAATGGGATAAACTTTGCTCAAGTCTTCAACTAAAATAATTGGCATTAGCTTAAGGTTTTACTTTTATTTCAATCTAGTATATTTTCCCTTGGCTGGTGCGAAGATGCAATAGTTAAAAATTGTGTCAGATTCTTCCAGAATCAATCCTTACGGACTGTAGAATCAGAATATTGCAACCTATTCATTATTACATCTCAATCAGTTTACAACTATGGCACTTAAACCAGATAATTCCGGCATTCCTCGTTTGGTAGGAGACAATTCTCCCGAAAATATTACACTTACACCGGGACAAGTTGCTAATTTTCCTGGGGGAGTTTGGCTGCTGGGTGGGAATGATACTGTTACAGGTTCATCGGATGCCGAACGGATTTTTGGCAACGATGACAAAGACAGTCTCTTAGGTGGTGCGGGTAATGATTCTATTTATGGTGGTAAGGGTGATGACGATATTTTAGGAGAAATTGGCAATGATTTCCTCACCGGGGACAGAAATAGTGATTTTCTGGATGGTGGCGTGGGAAATGATTTGTTGCGTGGGGGTCAAGGTATTGATTTGTTAGTGGGTGGTGATGGCAATGATACTTTAATTGGTGACAGAGATGTTGATATTTATAAAGGTGCTGGAGGCAGCGATGTTTTTGTGCTTCGAGTCGATCAAGCCGGACAAAAAATCCTGGGCTTTGAAGTTCCTGACGCCGTAATTGTGGATTTTGATAAATTTAATGATTCCCTGGGAATTAGCACGGCATTTACCACCAGTAATATCTCTTTTGAACAGGTAAATTATAGCCTGAATGACCCCAGATTGTTGCTGATCGATCCCGCCACTGTAGCAGGTGGCACTAGCTTGTTAGCCAAGGGTGGTATCTCCCAGCGAGACCTCGATCCCGATGGTAATGGCCGTGTGGAAGCTACTAATATTAGGTTCGGTTTTACGAATGCTTTGTTAGGGACTGTGTTGAATGTAACACCAGCAGATTTAACTGGTCGTTTTATTAATGCTAGTTCTGTACTTTGAGTTATAGCTTAAACAATCCTCCTGGGGGTAGGGGCTGGGCGATACCCAGCCCTACAGGTTTTTGAAAATTGTACAAAATATGAGTTTTAACTGTTAGTTAAAACTGCTCGGTAACGTACTTTATTTTCGCGCACTTTCTGCATAGCTTCATTGGCTTGGGTCATGGCAAAAACTTCAACAATCGGCTCAATCCCAAATTTCTCTGAAAGTGACAGCATATCATTAATCATAGCGCGACCGCCTGTTGGAGAAGCCACAATTCGGCGACGCTTCATCAGCAGTGGAAATAACGGAATAGTCAGCGGTGCGTCCGGAACTCCCACAAAAGCCAGCGTACCATCAGAATCGAGAAGATCGATGTAAGGAACCCAATCTAAAGCAACAGGAACTGTGCTCAATAAGATATTTAATTTATTGCTGGGGGATGGAGGAATTTCGCCTTTTCCTACTACAATAGCCTCGTCTGCCCCCATCTGTTCGGCAAATTCTGCTTTGTCTGCAGAAGTAGTAAAAACGGTGACGCGATTGCCTAATTTTTTAGCAAATTGGACGGCCATGTGTCCCAAACCACCGATACCGAGAATGCCGATTTCTTGACCGGAACTCATGCCCGCATTCCGCAAACCTGCATAAACAGTAATTCCGCCACACAGCAGCGGCCCTGCTGCTTTGGAATCGATGCCTTTGGGAATTGGAAAAGCAAACCGGGAATCTATCATTAAATGGTCAGCAAAACCCCCTGGACCTGTGACAATTAATCCTTGGTTATTATCGCAGAGGTTTTCGTTGCCTCGCAAGCAGTCCTGACACTGCAAACATGAGGATCTTTGCCAGCCGACACCAACGCGATCGCCTACTTTTAAATGAGTCACTTGCGCCCCTATTTCCGCCACTTCTCCGATGACTTCGTGACCGGGAACTAGGGGATATTTTGATTGACCCCAATCGTTGTCAATCATGTGTATATCGGAGTGACAAATGCCACAAGTTAACACTTTTATCAGGCATTCCTGTTCTTTTGGTGATGAGACATCGAAGCTATATTCTTCAAGTATTCCACCAGATTTTTTGACGGCTAATGCTTGAATTTTCATGGTGATATTTCCTGGTGTTTTAGTCAGTATATAGCAATCCTAAATCATTTGTACAAATATGTAGGGGTAGTGGATGGTGCGTGCCTACCCCGCGAATCCGGGCAACCACGGGGGGTTTGCCCCTACAACCATTACACAATTCATTTAGGATTGCTATATAACAGTTGTCAATGATTTATCAATCAGAGAAACTAGATTGTTAAATAAGTGGCATTTCTCTACCATTATCATTTCTCCTTTGCCATTGCCCACTGCATTAAACCGGGGAATAGGCGATAGGCTTCAGCGGCTATAAATGCAGGGCCGACGGTGACTTCAGCACGCTTATTTTTAACTGCATCCCAAATCGCCTTGGCAATATCTTCCGGCTGATTTGCCCAGTTAGATTTCAGCATTTCGCTCATTTCTTGACGACGTAGTTCGGCTGCTGGTTCGTGGCGATCGCGAAACTGAGCTCTTTCTAAAAAATCACTGTTAATTAAGCCCGGATGTACGGCACAAACTTGAATTCCTTGAGGTGCTAATTCCAATCGCAAGGTTTCGGTTAAACCTGTCAACGCATATTTACTGGCACAATAGGCAGTCATTTGAGGCAAAGGCATTTTGCCACCAATAGAACCGACATTAACGATTGTACCAGTTTTTCGTGATAAAAAATGTGGCAAAAGTTCTTGGATTGTGTGAACACATCCCCAAAAATTAGTATTCATTAATTCCTGCCAATCTTCGGTGGTAGTTTGTTCCATCGGTCCCGTTAAACAGATGCCGGCATTGTTGACTAACACATCGATGTTACCATAACAAGAGAGGGCTTTTTCAACTAGCGATCGCACTTGTTGAACATCGCCCACATCTGCGGGAATAGCTAACACCGAATTGCCTTGATGTTCCACCATAGCCGCGGCGGCTGCTAGTCTTTCAGGCTGACGAGCTGTCATCACGACATCGTAGCCTGAACTGGCAAATAAAAGAGCCGTTGCTTTGCCACTTCCTTGAGAAGCGCCTGTAATCAAAACTGTTGGAGCCATAGAGTTATCAGTTGTCAGTTACTGTAAATTTTGTCGTCGATCAAATCTTAAGCCCATTGATTTATTTTTGAGGAAATTTTCCCTAAAAACTGATACCAAAACTCCCATTAATTTGATGATACTTCCAGGATGAGCGATCGCCCAGATGTTGATTGTCAGACAAGTGATTGCCATTAATAGTAAGATGTACGTGGGAGGCATGACTACCCCAATGGCGAACCAAGTAAAAACATGAAATATCATTGTCATAGCGAAGAGACTGGCAACAAGTACAGAGGCTCTTACTTGAATTCGAGGTCGCTTTAGTCCTGTCAAAATTACTGTCTGCAAAGTCATCAGCAAGTTGGCTGGGACTAAAAATGCACAGATAGCTACGCAGTAGGTATGAGAAAATTCGGTCACTGTATTAAAGTCGAGCATTAATCTAATTACGGAACCTGTTGAATATACTGAAAGAGCTTAACTGGATTTTACTTCCCTATCTTAGCACCCTCACCATAACTTAATATTTGAGCGCGCAGGTCACTCCCCAGACATATTTCTCTCCAGTTCATACTGCTGGTAAACTGTCAACAGATGAATTATTGAAAACAATTAATATCCGTTGAGTAATGGAAACAATTACTGTAATAATTAAAACAGAATATTTATAATTGTAGGAGACATCGGCAATATCGAATGTCACAAAGGTTGACGCTGCTCGAAGAACAGGACTTTCAGCTAATATTCTACCCATTGCTGTGGGAGTCAAGGATGAGCGGTAGAGCGATCGTCTGTGGTAGTGACAGGCTCAAGTGTTCATAGTTAGTCCCTGGGGAGGATGGCGCTCAAAATCGGATTGCAGATTACAGCAGAAATCCCTACAACCCTCTTTACATTGTACAACGGAAAACACAGAAAATGAATAGACAAAGCACAATCTTACCACTCGAAGAAGTTGACTTGACCAACTGCGACAGAGAACCAATTCACATATCGGGACACATTCAGCCGCACGGGGTACTGATGGCTGTAAGCCAACCTGAACTAGAAATACTGCAAATCAGTGAAAATACGCAAGAGTTACTGGGAATTGCTGCTAAAAGTGCGATCGGTCAAAATTTGAGTTTATTCTTAGAACAAGCTCAGCTAGAACAGCTAAAAGCCTGTTTGCTGAATGAAAACTTAAAAACCATCAATCCTATTAAAATATCTGTAAAAAAAGCCGAAAAGATTTTAGAATTTGACTGCATCCTCCACAGGTGGGAAGGAGTATTAATGATTGAGCTAGAATTAGCCCAATCCCTAGCAAATCTGTCTGTATTTAGCTTTTATCATTCAGTTAGAGCGACTGTAAACCAGATTCAAAACTCCCAAAATTTAAATAATTTATGTCAAGTTACTGTAGCAGAAATCAGAAAAATTACAGGATTTGACAGAGTAATGATCTATCAATTTGATGGAAAAGGCAACGGGGCTATTATTGCTGAAAACAAAGCAGAAATGCTGAGTCCTTTTTTAGGCTTAAACTACCCCAGCTCAGATATTCCCAAACAAGCCAGACAACTTTATTTGTTAAATTGGCTGAGATTAATTCCCGATATTAACTACAAACCAGTCCCCATGATCTCACCAAATAATCCTGTTACTAACCAGCCCCTAGATCTGAGTTTCAGCGTTCTCAGAAGCGTTTCTCCCATTCACATAGAATACCTGCAAAATATGGGCGTTGGAGCTTCTATGTCAATATCATTAATCAAAAATCAGAAGCTGTGGGGTTTGATTGCTTGTCACCACTACACACCTAAATATATTAACTGTGAAGTGCGGGCAGCCTGTGAATTTATTGGACAAGTCATGTCTTTAGAACTGCAATCAAAAGAAGGTAACGAAGACTATGACTATCGGCTACACTTAAAATCTATTCAAACCAAAATTTTTGAAGACATCTCGACCTCAGAAAACTTGTCAGAAGTATTAATTAAGTGCCAGCATAATTTACTGGAATCAGTCAATGCGTCGGGAGCTGCAATAGTATTTGGAGAACACTGCTATCAAGTTGGCGAAACACCTCCCAAATCATCTTTAAAAAAAATCATAAATTGGGTGCAATCTCAGCTAAAAAAAGAAATATTTTATACAGATTTCATGGCAGAATCTTATCCAGAAGCAGAGAGCTTTAAAGACACAGCCAGCGGGTGTTTAGCTATAGCAATATCTCCGATTCAAAAAATATATGTATTGTGGTTTCGCCCGGAAGTAATTAGAACTGTAAATTGGGCGGGAAACCCCAATAAAATAGTTCAAATTGACGACGATGGCAGCGAAAGACTGTCTCCTAGGAAATCCTTCGAGTTGTGGAAAGAAAATGTGAAGTGCAAATCATTAGCTTGGAAAGAGTGCGAAATAGAGGCTGCATTGGAATTGAAAAAAGCCATGATTAATATAGTGCTGCGTCAAGCTGAAAAACTCGCGAAATTAAATACCGCCCTGTCAGAATCAGTCGCTAGAGAACGGGAAAAAACTGCTCATTTAAAAACAGCGATGTCCGAGCTTCAGCGGGCGCAAACTCAACTGGTGCAAAGCGAAAGAATGTCAAGTTTAGGACAGTTAGTGGCGGCGGTAGCTTATGAAGTCAGTAACCCAATTAATTTCATCTATGGCAATATAGGCTATGCCAAGGAATATAGCCAAAAATTAATTAATTTAGTTCAGCTTTACGAGGAACACTACCCCTCACCCTCACCAGAAATTCAAGCAGAAATAGAAGCCGCTGAATTAGAGTTTATCATTGAAGATTTGCCAAAATTGCTAGGTTCCATGAAACTAGGAGCAAATCGCATCCGCGAGATAGTTCAGTCTCTGCAAAACTTTTCTAGAATTGACGAATCTGAGATTAAATCAGTGGATATTCACGACGGACTCGACAGCGCTTTGTTGATTTTGAGCAACCGACTCAAACCGAAGGCAGATAAACCCGGAATTAAACTGATTAAAGAGTACGGTTCCTTGCCATTAATTGAGTGTTACCCTGTGCAGATAAATCAAGTATTTATGAATGTATTAGCGAATGCAATTGATGCGATAGAAGAGGCCATGGGGCAGGATAATCTGTCGCCTAAATTGGGTCAAGAATTAGGGGGGGTTAAGTCAGGAAGAATTCGGATCAAAACAGAATTTGATTCCGTTCGCCAGATGGGAATAATTAGGATTGCTGACAATGGTGTGGGTATAAAAAAAGCAGTGCAACCAGAAATATTTGAGCCTTTTTTTACTACTAAGCCTGTCGGTAAAGGGGCTGGAATTGGTTTGGCTATAGGCAAGGAAATTGTAGTAGAAAAACACGGTGGCCAACTGACTTGCATTTCCGCCCCCGGAGATGGAGCGGAGTTTATTGTTGAGATTCCCTTGAGCCAAGTTATGAATAAAGTGCAGCGGTGAAGTCACAAAATGTGCGTGCAGTTTAGATTAAAATTAAAATAGACCAACAGCTAAGTAGATTTAAGCAAATTCTGAGGAAGCGACTGTGACTGAAAAAAATACCGCCCAATGGGATGCCGGCAGATTTGTCAAAACCTTGGCTTATTTCGGTGTCATTCCCTTCATTGGCAGCATTAGCTGGCTGCAACAACTATTTGGCAGCAGTGGGAACACTAAAAAAGACCAACCCAAGCTGGTACTTGTAGCCGGTGCTACTGGTGGTGTTGGTAAACGTGTGGTGAAGCGGCTGCAACAGCGGGGAATCAGAGTGCGCGCCCTGGTGAGAGATAGCAAAAGAGCTCAAGAAATTCTGGGTAAAAATGTCGAATTAGTCGAGGCAGATATCACGCTAGCGGAGACTTTAACACCGCTAGTAACTGAGGGTGTAGAAGCCGTTATCTGCTGTACTGGCACTCGTGTTCAACCGGTTGAAGGAGACACCCCAAACCGTGAGAAATATTATCAAGGCATCAAATTTTATATGCCAGAAGTGGTAGATGTTCCTGAAATAGTCGAGTATAAAGGCGTGAATAATTTAGTGCAAGCTGTTCGCAGTCAGCTAGGTAAAGCCGGAGAAAAAACTATTTTTGACTTCACAAAACCTACTGAAGATTTGAAAGAAACTTGGGGTGCACTTGATGATATTGTGATGGGTGGAGTCAGCGAAAGTTCGATCCGACTGATAGATAATACAGCTTTATTCACAGGCAATGTTTCTACTGCCAATTCTGGGGGGTTTGCTTCGGTGCGGACTCGGAATTTTGAGAGTGCTCTTGATTTAACAGGATTTAGTGGAATTCAATTGCGAGTGAAAGGTGATGGTAAGCGCTACAAACTGATTGTTCGCAGCGAAGCGAAATGGGATGGCATTGGCTATTGCTATTCTTTTGATACGGTTTATAACATCTGGATTACTGTCACAATTCCCTTTGAAAAACTGATTCCTGTCTTCCGTGCTAAGACTGTGAAAGATGGCTCTAGGTTAAATACTCAGAGTATTTATTCTTTTCAGTTAATGCTGAGTAAGTTTGAGTATGATGGGGCCCTGAATCCGAAATTTACACCGGGTAGTTTTCAATTACAATTAGAGTCTGTTAAAGCTTATTCTGAACAAGAATTGCCCAGATTTGTGATGGTGAGTTCGGCTGGTGTTACGCGGCCTGGCCGCCCTGGAATTAATTTGGAGGAAGAGCCACCTGCTGTGAGAATGAATGATATGTTGGGGGGGATTTTGACTTGGAAGTTGAAGGGGGAGGATTGTGTGCGATCGAGCGGGATACCTTATACTGTGATTAGACCTTGTGCTTTGACGGAAGAGCTGGGGGGTAAAGCTTTAATCTTTGACCAGGGTGACAATATTAGGGGTAAAGTTAGTCGGGAAGATATTGCCCAATTGTGCGTGGAAGCTTTGGATTTGCCAGAAGCTTGTAATGTTACTTTTGAGGTGAAAGAGGGGGAAAATGGTAAGGCTCCTGGTGATTGGGAAGGTTTGTTTTCTGGAGTTAAATAATGGTTATTTGCTGATTAGTCGGCCGTTGAAACGGCTGTCGAGATTCAAACTTTTGTCTACCTTGGCAGACAAGGGAGGTAGCTGGGGTTGTGTTAACCTGATGGTGGCGACAAGTGCCTTTTAGAGCAACCGCCACTAGGGTTAGGGTATTTTCGAGCGATCGAATTATTGCTATTATTACCTCTTCCTCAAGCCGAACTGTCTCCTGCTATACTTTATAATCCCTGGCGTGAAAAACAAATCACTTCCTTCATCAGTAACAGTCAAATTAGGCAAATTTGTCTGGACATCAATGTGGCAATTAATGATGTCAAAACTAGCGCCTCCCGATCGCACGGGAGCATACATTCGCCCTAGCAGCAGTTTCCGCAATTTTGTCTCGACAGCAGCAGACAACCCTTATCAGCCCGCCACGGCACGATATCGCCTGTTTGTGGGTATGGGATGCCCGTGGGCGCACCGAACTCTGGTGACGAGAGCGCTCAAAGGGCTAGAAGATGCGATATCCGTGTCTGTTGTCTATCCCTCTGAAGGGGGACTTTGGGTGATGGAGTCGGAGATATTTGGCTGTAACACGATGCGGGAACTTTACCAGTTGGCTTTACCGGGCTATCAGGGGCGGTGTACGGTGCCGGTGTTGTGGGATGAGTCAAAAAAGGCGATCGTTAATAACGAGAGTTCGGAAATTATTGTGATGCTAAACTCGGAGTTTAATGAGTTTGCTAGCAATCAAATGGATCTTTATCCTGTGGATTTGCGATCGCAAATTGACGAGTGGAATGAGAAGATTTACCAATCGGTGAATAACGGTGTTTATCGCTGTGGTTTCGCCCAATCTCAAGCTGCTTATGACTCGGCTTGTAGTGAATTGTTTGCTGTTTTGGACGAGATCGATCGATCGCTGTTGATGAGTCGTTATCTTTGTGGCGATCGGGTGACGTTAGCAGATGTGCGGCTGTTTACTACTCTATTCCGTTTTGATGCAGTTTACTACAGCTTATTCAAATGCAATGTGCGCCGCATTCAGGATTACGAGCATTTGGGGGCTTATTTGCGCGATTTGTATCAGTTACCGGGAGTTGCTGGTACTTGCGATTTGGAGGCTGTCAAGCGCGATTATTACGGCAATTTGTTCCCGCTGAATCCGGGCTGCATTATCCCGGCTGGGCCCGATGTGGGGAATTTGCTCAAATCGCATGATCGGGCGGCGATCGGGAAACTCAGTTTCTTAACTTAATCTTGATGAGGATGCCAAAATTATCGCGCGTGGGAATCAGAAACCGGGTTTCTTTGTAAAATCTCGGTTAGAATGCAAAGATTACTTGAGAAACCCGGTTTCTTGGATGGTTGGGCGTGTGGGGTTCAGAAACCGGGTTTCTTTGTAAAATCTCGGTTAGGATGCCATAATTATCGTAGAAACCCGGTTTCTTGGATTATCGACTAGCTCGATGTTATTCTTCGATTTCACTTATTTGCTCGTTTACTTCGTCTTCAACTTCAAAATTAATCCGTTCGTAAATCTCGCTCAACGGCATTTCAAATTCTACAGATTCTAGGGTTAATCCAGATTCCGCTGAATCATATTCTGTCAATACCCATTTGCCATTAGAATTTTTAGCAAATTGTTCGATGTGATAGCTATATTGGTCTATTAAAATGTATTCTCGAAATTCCGGGATGGAGCGATAGGCGAGAAATTTTCCACCGCGATCGTAGTCTTTGGTTGAATTGGATAAAACCTCAACGATTACCAGAGGATTTGTAACAATTGTTTTGTTACTTCCTTGATATTCTGGTTCTCCTTGAATCACCATGATATCGGGATAGACGTAGCGACGAGTTTGGGGTATCCACAGGCGCATATCATTGATAAATATCTCGTAATCTTGACCATTCACAGTCAATGGGAATTTCCGGCAAAAATTCAGTGCGATTTTATTGTGGTTTGCTGTTCCGCCTGTCATTGGTACTATTTCTCCATCATGATATTCACTTTTGTCGATCGCACTTTCTTCTAATGCGAGATATTCCTCCGGCGTGTAGTGGCGTTTTTCTGTTTGGGGTTTCTTTTCGATCGCTGGTTTTGCTTGGGTTTGCATAGTCGTGCCCTTCTGCTGTGAAGTGATTTTATGATAACAGCGATCGCGCGTAGGGCCTCAGAAACCGGGTTTCTTCAGAAAATCTCGTGAAAAGGCGTAAATTCTCAGAGAAACCAGGTTTCTTAGATGCGCGCGAGACTCAGAAACCGGGTTTCTTGGATGCGCGTAGGTTCTTTCTATTCTTCAAAGGTTAAATGCTGGATTAATTTATCGCTAGTTAAATCTTCTAATTGGAAAAACGATTGGTGTTCAGGTGAACTAATAAATGATAGTGGTTCGGCATCAAACAATAAGCAATAATATCGACACCATGAGTAATCAGATGGTTTCTTAATTGGCGTAAAAAATAAATATAGTTTTCTCGCTCAAAAAATATCAACTGACGGTTATTACCTCGGTTATAAACATGGTAGTAATTACCCGCTTGCAAGATAACTTGGCGACGTGAGAATTATCAACGCAAATGAGGAATTTTAAATCATTTACTGCGCGCTCTATAATTGATTTGCTTGAGAAAAATAAAGCTACCAATATTCTCGATCAACTCGCATTTTATAAAAAGCTACACAAAAAAGACCAAAAATATCAGTTATGGCAAGAAGGGTTCCACCCGCAAGCTATTTTGGATGAGGCAATGCTGTTGCAAAAATTGGAGTATATCCACAATAATCCTGTTAGGCGTGGTTATGTTGACGATCCAGCTTGTTGGAGATATTCTAGTTATCGAAATTATCAGGGTCAGGATGGATTGTTGCCTGTTGATTTGATTGATTTTTGAGTTGGATGATTTGTTTTTATGAGCGAGGCAGAGCCTCTTGATCTGCGTTCCCAGGCTCTTCTTGGGAACGAGGATAGGCAGAGCCTCTTGATCTGCGTTCCCAGGCTCTTCTTGGGAACGAGGATAGGCTCTTCTTGGGAACGAGGATAGGCTCTTCCTGGGAACGAGGATAGGCTCTTCCTGGGAACGAGGATAGGATAAACGAAGATAATTAACCCTCTTGCTGCTAAAATATCACCAATCAACAACAAAAAATCATGAAAAAGTCACATCTGTTTCTAGCCACCCTCACTTCCATCGTCATGGTTATCGGAATTAGTGGTCAGGCTTTACTACAGCCATTGCCTCCCCTGCCTCCTCAGCCTCAAAAGTCTGCACAGCCTAACCAAAAAGCTAGTCAGAAACCCTCATTGCCCACCGACAAAACTCCCTTACCAGATCCTGATACTTTGCTAGATATCGTATCGAATTTCGTAATCAAAAAATACCAAAGCACTTCCTGTGAAGAGTTAGCTAAGATGAAACCCCAGCCTAACAAGAGTTCCGCCACTGCTGGAACACCGGAATCAGTCCTCCAGACTAAGGCAGTGGAAATGTTGCGGAAGAATCCTGAGATGCGGAAGAAGTTTATTAATCGAGTCGCCGGACCGATCGCTAATAAGATGTTTGAATGTAAATTGATTCCCTAAAGAGGACAAAATTATGAAAAAATTTCATCTTTTGTTTCTAGGCGTTTTAACTTCTGTGGGAATGGTTGTCAGTTCCTGTGACAGTTTTGTATCTCAGGAAGCTTTGTTGGATATTGCTGTCAATTTTGCGATCGCCAAATACGAAAAAGCTTCCTGTGAAGAAGTGGCCCAAATGCAGCCTCAGTCTAAGTCCACACCAGATTCAACAACTGATGGGGGGAAACAAGCTGCTCTGCAAGCAAAAGCGATCGAACTCTTGCAGAACAATCCTGAACTCCGTCAGAAATTTATCGATCGCGTCGCAGGGCCCATTGCAAATAAGATGTTTGAATGTAACTTAATTCCCTAGGTTTATATGAAAATTTTAGTAGGGCCTAGAGAAAGGTTGGTAACGAACAGCTATCTAAAATTTAACATCTAAAATCCCATGACTAATTGGTTAGAACATAGCGTACAAGTAGAAGTAGCAATTCCCATCGAATTAGCGTGGAAACTGTGGTCAGACTTAGAGCAAATGCCACGCTGGATGAAGTGGATAGAATCAGTTCGCATTCTCGAAGAAAACCCGGAATTGTCTCGGTGGAAACTCGCCACTGGTGGCTTAGAATTTAGCTGGCTGTCTCGGATTTTAAAATTAGTCCCCAATCAAATTATGCAGTGGGAATCCGTAGACGGTTTGCCAAATCGAGGTGCGGTGCGGTTTTACGATCGCAAAAACAGCAGCATTGTCAAACTAACCGTAGCCTATGGCATTCCCGGATGGTTGGCGAAATTGATGGACAATTCCTTTGTGGGGCGGGTAGTTGAATCGACACTTCAGGCAGATTTGGAAAGGTTTAAAGAGTATGCCCTGAAAGTTAAAGCAACATCTTAAATTCTGATGACTAAAGTCCTCATTACAAACCAAGATTCCCTTGGTAGTAAGGACTTTAGTCCGTCTGAAAGTTAGTTTTTTAATGATCGCGCGAGGCTCCATGTCTCATAGGTTTTCGTATGATAGAGATATCCTGCTGATTCATTCCTCCATTGGTTATGAGTTACTGCCTCAATCCTGCTTGTCAAAATCCCCAAAATGCCGATCGCACCCAATTTTGTCTCTATTGTGGCAGCAAACTCTTGCTCAGAGAGCGTTACCGGGCCCTAAAACCCCTGGGGCGAGGCGGTTTTGGTCGCACTTTTTTAGCCATAGATGAAGACAAACCCTCTAAACCTCGCTGCGCCATCAAACAATTTTTCCCCTTAGCCCAAGGTACTAGCAGCGCCCAGAAAGCAGCAGAATTATTCAACCGAGAAGCCGTGCGCTTGGACGAATTGGGAAAACACCCACAAATTCCCGAATTACTGGCCCACTTTCAGCAGGAAAACTATCAATATTTGGTGCAAGAATTTATCGAAGGTCAGAATTTACAGCAAGAGTTGGCGCGACACGGGGCCTTTAGCGAAAATCAAATTCTCAGTTTGCTGAAGGATTTATTGCCAGTATTGGAGTTTGTCCACTCGCGCAGTGTCATTCACCGAGATATTAAACCACCAAATATTATCCGTCGCCGCCCGGTTCAACCTTCCATTATTTATACTTACCCAACCCTAACGGGGGAATTAGTTTTAGTTGATTTTGGCGCGGCCAAAGTTGTCGAGGGTTCGAGAGAAACTGGTACTGTCATCGGTTCTCCCGAATTTGTCGCGCCGGAACAAATTCGAGGTCAAGCGGTTTTTGCCAGCGATTTGTATAGTTTGGGAGTAACTTGCATTTATTTGATGACTCAAGTATCACCTTTTGATTTGTTCGATCTCAATCAAGATGCTTGGGTTTGGCGAGACTTTGTGAAGGTGCCGATCGATCCGAAATTGGGTCGCATCCTGGACAAAATGATCGAACCGAGTCTGAGTCGGCGCTACAAATCTGTGGCCGAGGTACTCCCAGATTTGCTACCGCAGCCGTCGGCGGGGACGGGTACGGCGACACCAGCCCAGTCAGCCCCCGCAATTCCCGTGCAGCAGAGGATGCCTGTGGTGCAAAATACAATGCCGCCAACGGTTGCAGGCACGATTTTACCTGTGCCATCAATGCAGCGGGTTGTGCCGGCACAGGCCCCCACTTGGCGGTGTGTTCATACTCTGGTAGGCCACTCGAATGCTGTCACGTCGGTAGCTTTTAGTCCTGATGGTCAAACTTTGGCTAGTGGTAGCGAGGACAAGACGATTGAGATGTGGAAGTTGGATACCCTCAAGCGCTGGTATACTCTCACTGGCCATTCTGACTGGGTGACTGCTGTGGCTTTTAGTCCTGATGGGGCGACTTTGGCTAGCAGTGGCCGGGACAAAATGATTCACATTTGGGATTTGAATAAGGGTAAGTGGTGGTACGCTTTGGCTGGTCATTCTGACAGGGTTTCTGCTGTGGCGTTTAGCCCCAATGGTCAGGTTTTGGCTAGTGGGAGTCGGGACAAGAGTGTGTTGTTGTGGAATTTGAATAAGGGAAGGCGGATGTCGGCTTTGATTGGTCACGCTGATGGGGTGGAAGCGGTGGCTTTTAGTGCGGATGGGGAGTTTTTGGTTAGCGGGAGTCGGGACAAGACTTTGCGGTTGTGGGATTGGCAAACTGGTCGATCGATTTGTACTTTAGCAGAGCACGGGGATTGGGTGCGATCGACTGTTTTTGCTGGGAACTTCCCTCATCCCAACCCCAGCAGGGGAGGAGTAGGAGAGGGATTGATTTTGGTGAGTGGGAGTCGGGATGGTACGGCGAAGTTGTGGCGGGTGGATACCCAGGAGGGGCGTGGCAGCTTGTTGCGGAGTTTCAGGGATAATTCTGGGGATGTTTTGTGTGTGGCGTTGAGTCCGGATGGTCGGGTTTTGGCTAGTGGGAGTCGGGATGGTACGGTTTATTTGTGGGATGCCCAGGCGGGGGGTTTGTTGGAAATTTTGTCGGGCCACGGGGGGGCGGTTTTGGAAATACTCAGCTACCCAAAAGAGTAGGACTGAGCGAAAGATGAGCGGAAAAACCAACTTTTTATAGGATGGCAAATCTTAAACCTTTG
>RDXH01000365.1 GCA_004292745.1 Oscillatoriales cyanobacterium
TATAAGAATTTCTCAAATTAATACCGCTCAAATTGGCATTACATAGATCAACCCTTCTCAAGTCAACACCTTCAAAATCTCTTTCACCATCAGCATATCGTCTTAGTAATTCTTCAGCGTTCATAAATTATCTATTCAATGAGTTTTACTTCTGAATTATACTACAATCATCCTCTGACCTAACTCCGACTTTTCAATGGCAGTTTGCTCCTGGTTGGGAGAATGTGAAAGAAGTTAATCTTTTTGTCAGTACCTTCGAGCAAGGGAAGGGTTTATTGCCCTGGGATAAAGTTGTCGATTTATCAGATTCGGCACTCCTTCCCGGATTCTCGGAAACACAAAAGCGTCAACTTCTTTCCAAGCCTTGGAACGGTTATGACGATTTCAATCCCAACCGGATTCTGACGGCAACTTGGAAGAAAGATACTGGCAAGTGGTACGGTCATGACGGGATTACGCCTCTTGACCAACCTTTAAATGACCCCGCAAATACTAGCACTAACTTCACGCTACCGAGGAGTCTTACTGCGGGGCAGAACTACAATTTTGCTGTTGAATCTGTGAGTAATAGCGGCGCTGTGACCAAAGATGTTGGGCAGTTTCAAACCATACCTCCTGATAGCAACAGTCCTTTCAGCAGCGTGAGCGTGTTGACTCATGGTTTTACACTTTTGCCTAACCAGTCTGGGATTCCTGATTCATTTTTTCAAATGGCAAATAAAATTGCCACTGTGAGCGGTAATACACCGGAAAACAGCGGGTTAATTATGCGCTACGACAAGCCTACAGGCAACTGGATTCCGATCGATCTACAGGGACGGGTGATCACTAATTTGACGGGGGGGCTTAACACCAGCGCACCTAATTATCTGTCAACTTTGGCAAATAACTTAAAAGCCGGGGTATAGCCTTTCTCAGATAGATGAGGTGCAATAACAGCAGTGAGTAAACCAATTCCACAGGTCTTGCTCATCAATTTGCTCAAATGCGCTTACTATCGCC
>RDXH01000270.1 GCA_004292745.1 Oscillatoriales cyanobacterium
CTGAGAATTTCCGCCGCTGCTGCACCTAAACCATTCAGTTGTAATGAGCGAATTGGCTGATTTTTGCCTTCTAATGCGGCGATTTCTCTGGGTTTTTCCCAACTTAGCAGCACTAAACAACTGTTGTGAGATAATTCTGCTACCTGTCTGAATAGTGTGCCGTAATCTTCGTACCCAAGTTGGTAATTGCCAGCAAGTTGTCCGCTGCTATTCACCATTTGTACGTCATCAAGTATCAGCAGACAGCGGTATTTTTGCAAGTATTCCAGTAGGGGCAATCCCCCCGTGGTTGCCCCTTCTTCTGGGGAGTGGGCGGGCACGCCGTCGGTATTTGGGGCGGGCACGGGGGCTGGGGCGGGCACGGGGGCTGGGGCGGGCACGGGGGCTGGGGCGGGCACGGGGGCTGGGGCGGGCACGGGGGCACCGCCCCTACGGAAAGATTGAATGATATTTGTTTGAAGTATTGGCAGGGGTGGAGATGTGGCGAGACTTCGCCAGATGACGAAATCAAATTCATGTTTGATTTGTTCGACGAGTTGTGCGGCGATCGCGGTTTTGCCAATCCCGACTATGCCGTGTATGGCGAGTAGGCGGGTGTTTTCGTGGAGAATCCACTGTTTGAGGGTGGTGAGAGAGGTGGTGCGATCGTAAAAGGTGAAGATTTTGGGTGCGTCGCTTAAGTCTATATGGGGTTGTTTGGGGGTTTGTTGGAGTTTTGGGGAGATGCGGGCGATCGAGCTTCTGTTACGGGTGAATGATATCGATCTCTACAAACATTAATTTTGCTATTATTAATACTATTAACAATATGATTATTAGAAAATCCAACTCTTTTCAAGTATGAGCGAAAATTAGATTGACTAACAGTTTCTCCTAACACATCTGAAAGCAATTTCCATAACTTCCAAGCAGCCTTCCTGACATGATCGTCACTAAATTTATATTCCTCTGCTATTTCTGGATACTTTTTACCTTGCGAAGTAGCTTCTAATATAGATATTTGTAGAGAGTCAAGACGTTTTCCTGTTTTAGCCAATATTTCGTCATCGATCCATTTGACAGATTCTTCAAGCTCCATAAATTTAGGTGCAGTGATATTTGGGTCTAACACAGCACCACTCTACCACACTTTTTGACATTTGAGGAACTAAATACCACTTTCTCCTATTAATTCCCATTAAATCCCAAATTACCCACTTGGTAAATTATCCATTAAATTCCATTGTGCTATACCCCAATATGTGATTTGATCTGTTTAAGATATTAGCAAATAAGCTAAAAACAAAAGCCATCCACAAAAAACTTATTAAGTAGTAAAATCCATGTACAGTTATCGAATTATAATGCTGGGGCCTCGTAATTCTGGCAAGACAGTGTATTTGGGAAGTATGTTTCATAAGTTGTCTGGTCAAGGGGAATGGGGATTTTTCCTAGAGATTGATGGTGAAAAGCGCAAGAAACTGAATGGAATATACACCGAAGTCGCTACAGAAACAAAATGGCCTCCGGGGACAGATCGTAATGAAATCTCAGAATGGGTTTTTACCTGCTCCATCAACAGAAATGGGACTAAATACTCTGCTTGCCAATTTGTTTATCTCGATTACGCAGGCGGTAGAATTACTGAAGCCGAGATGGAAGGTGGTTCTGATTTTGATCAAAAGATAAAAAGTGCTGATGTTCTACTTGGATTGTTAGACGGAGCTAAAATTTGTGCGCTGATGCGTCAAGAACGGGAAGGAGTAGTATGGGTTATTAATGAGTTACAGAATATGCTTAATATAATGACTGGAGGTATTGGAAAACCAGTTCATTTTGTCATTAGCAAATGGGATATTGTTGAAAGTAGTGGATACTCTTTAAAACAAGTAAGAGAGAAATTATTAGAATCTAGTGACGCATTTCAGAATCTAGTTACCACCCGTAAACAAGATAGATCTCTAACTAGGTTGATTCCTGTTAGTTCCCTTGGTAAAGGTTTCGCTAAACCTTTACCTGGTGGCGGTATGGAAAAAATTCTAGGAAAACTGCCTAAACCATTTCAGGTAGAAGTTCCCCTAGCTTGTGTTTTACCGGATATGATCCAGAACCAACAAAAAGAACTTGCTAAAAGGGGTTCAGAAGTAAGTAACCGATCAACTAAAGTTGAAGCTGACCTTTCTGGTAGGGAAAAATTCAGTCAAAATTTACCAGGATGGTTCAAAACTTTTCCTGGAATTAAAAATTGGGCAGGATCTGCCGAACAAAAAACAAGAGAAGCGGCGGAAAGAAGTGACGAATTGCGTCGGCAAAAAGCTGACGCATTGAATAAAATAAGCGATGAAACAAGCGCCCTAGCATCTGTTCTCAGCAGCTTTAACTCGATCCAAAACCAACTTTATATAAGTTTCCCCGATTCCGATCTATCTTCGTAATACTTTTATGAAAAATTTAGATTGTTGGCCTTTTTTAGTTAGCGCTAATCGCGACCTTGACTATAGAACAATAGTCGCCCCTGACTTTATGTGTGAAGTTGGTGATGCCAATATTCTTGCCGAGGCAGCAGGTGGTAAGATAACAGCAGAAAATGTGGCTTTATACCGAGAAATACATAAATCTAAAGTCGGTAAATTAACCATAGTTTTTCGAGTTATTGAAACAACCTTTGAAGACATAGGAATTGAAGGAAGTGGAGTTTTACAAGACAAACCGGAGGGTGGCAGAGAAATTCTTTTAACTGAAGGAATTGTTATCAAGGGATTACTCCCAGATGTGATAGTTACCAAAGATACTATCGAAATGGCTCACGGAATGATTATTCAACCTTACCGTGAATTTTGGGAATGGACCAGTTATCAACCTGCTATACCCTCAGTATGTTTTAGCTTACCACAAGATAGTTCTGAATCTTGCCTAAAATATCAGAAACTACAGCCTTATGGTATTGATATTCCTCAGCCTCCGCCAACCAAGATAGCAGACAGACCTCAAGTACCAGTTTCTCCAGTGGTAGATTCGCAGAAAAAAAGCAGTAAAAGTCAAGAATGGAGAAGCCAAAGGACTAATTCCTTTGATGGTGAAGTTACATCAGTGACATTTTTACCCAAAGGTAACTCTATTGCCATTAGATACGAACACCAACAAACAATTATTATCAGCGATAGCGATTTCGAGAGCAACAAAAATATTTTGTTTAGCAATAAAGATATTATTGGATTCAGCTATCCTCATCCTATTGCCATTAGTCCTAATGGTCAGTATATCGCTAGTGCAATCATTAAAAAACTCGGAGATAGTATCATAAAATTATGGAATATTGAGGAAAAAAAAGAGCATAAAGAAATTCATGGACATAAGAACATTGAGTTCAGTAGAATTATACCCATAGCTTTTACTCCAGATAGCGAAATACTGATTAGTGGCAGTCAAGATAAAACAATTTTTTTCTGGGATGTTAAAAGCAGCTTTAGAAGGGGAGAACCAATAAAGGAATTTGCAAGTGAGATTAGGGCTATAGCTGTTAGCCCAGACGAATATAGCTATATTTTTGTGATTGGGGATAGTGAGGGAAATATTCAGTCTTGGAATTGGAACAGTAGAAAAAAGATTAAAAGTTTTCCAGCGCAGGGTTCGTCTAATGGCTTACCTATTAATTCATTAGCTTTTAGTCCTGATGGTAGAATACTTGTCAGCGGTGGCGATGACTCTAGTATCAAACTTTGGGATGTCTCTGGGGCTGAAGAATTAAAGAGTGGAAAACACTCAGCTAGAGTCAGAACAGTTGCTTTTAGCCCTGATGGTAAATTAATTGCTAGTGGAGATGATAGCGGTATAATTAAAATTTGGGATGTTAAAACTATGGCAAATGTAGTTTTACCTAGACATGATAATGCAGTAACATCACTTGCTTTTAGTCCTGATGGTAAAACTTTAGCAAGCGGTAGTAAGGATAGAACAGTTAGGTTTTGGGAAAAAGTTTAGAAAAGAGTCATAGTGTAAGCTAATGAATGCCGTAACTTTGACAAAGTACCAAATTTGGGATGAACTTGCTAAACTATTAGCACCGATCGCCCTAAATCACCTCATCAAGAAACATCTAGAATCCTGCAATTACAAAATACGCGGTTATTGGGATAACAATAAGTTTTATGAAGAAATAGCTTTCATTCATCCCATCTGTGCTGAGTTAATCGGTCGATCGCTCGGCACAAATATCATCAACAACCATCCCAGTTCTCACTGGATTAAACTTAAATTTTTACTCAAAGCCGATTTATCTGCGGTTGAAAACAACCTGGTTAGCGATGATGGCGATGATGAAATTGGCGAACTGACTCTGATTTTAGATGCCAATCTCAAAGTTATTGATGAAAACTGGCTGATTGATATCGAATCACCTTTTGTTGTTACTAAAATTCACCCATAATTGTAGGATAGTGCTTAAAGTGCGATCGCCCTTTCCTTATTCAGAGTGCGATCGCCCTTAAATAACAATCCCTGATGTTTACCCACAATCTCAAAAACCCACCCCACCCACTAAATATTAAACAACATCTCTTAATTCTTCCGGCAATTCAAACTTGCCATCCGCCCCCGCTTCAAACTCCATAACTTGCAACACAGCATCAACATTCAGCGGCCCGTAAATGTGCGGATAATAATCTCCCGCCGCAGGTTCGTACTTAACTTCAGCTTGCACTTTTTCAGACTCAATCCACAGCAAAAGCAATCCTGTTTGTCCGACAAAAAACTTGTTGGCACTTCTCGTAATTTGCGGGATTGTCGAACAGTGGATGAATCCTTCAGAATCTAGCGTGTCACCGCGATAGGATTGAAGCTGTTTTGCTGCTTCCCACTGTTGGCTTTTAGCAATGTGAAATATAACGCTCATAAATTGATAAGTTTAATGTAAAATAATCTGCTTTTGGATACCAGGTTTTTTCCAGT
>RDXH01000271.1 GCA_004292745.1 Oscillatoriales cyanobacterium
GGGTCAGTTGCGATCGCTTCCAAGTCACTTGTCAGCACATTTTCTGGCAATTGTAAAGACCGAGGTCGAGAAATATCGCGCACACCCACCCGATAGATTTCCAATTCCTGCAACAGCGGATGACGGCCATCTGGGGAGAGCAAAATCTCTGCCGTTCCCGCACCAACTGTACCCAAACCTAGCAAACCAATTTTGAAACCCACGACTTTGACCCGTTGAAACTCTAATCTACAATCATTGTATGATAATAAAGCAATTTGTCATGAAGTAACCCCAATACTCAGAGCCCCGACTTCTTTAAGAAGTCGTGGCTCTACGTGACTAATCAACCAGACTTAATATTACAAATCAAAGTTCTGTATCGATATCTACCCCCATTTCTCGGAGTCGCTGGGCTAATCTTTCAACTTGCTGTCCCAGTTCCTGATTTTGCTGTTCTAGCTGCTGTCGCTGTGCTTGTTCTTCTCGAATTAAATCTTCTACTAGCGGCCCAGAGAGCACTTCATTCACCGATAAAATAAATTCAGCGAACTGTACAGACTGAACTTGCTGTCCCGGCAAAAACTCCTGCTGAGAGTAACTACCTTCATTTTCGGGACGGCTACAGACACGAATTTTTGGTTGATTTGGGTCTACAATCCAATATTCAGGAATATCAATCAAGTCATATTCTGCCCGTTTACGGATGTAGTCATCCCGCCAATTTTGACTGGTAACTTCAATCACTAACAGGGGTTTTTCTTCAAAATCCAGGATTGCGGAACCAGGTTTAGCACAGACTTGTTCCCAAAGACTCTGAGTGCAAATCATCACATCAGGAACTCGCGCAGAATTTTCCTCGGTTCGGACTGCGGTAGTGACAACTGCAACTAGCGGCAGGTTATGTGTGGCAAAAAAGCGCCGGAACTGGTAAACCAAAAATTCAATAATTTTGATATGTATAGCTGTGGGTGTTGGTATTTCAATTATCTGTCCCCGATATAATTCATAACAAACACCTGATTCTCCGTCATAGTTCAGATACTCTTGAAATGTCAGTTTTTGGGTAGCAATTAGGGTCATGTGAATTCTCTCCCCTTTTCGGTGCGCTTTCTTTATATTTTACACTTTATTTCTTAGTCCGCGCAGGCGGACTTTGTTTGTATAGTAGCGGTTTCAACCGCCGAATGAGCTGTTTAAAACAATTATAGGGCGAGCAAAGCCCGCCCTACAATAAAGATTAAATCACCTTACACATTAATAGGTTTCAACGTGCCAGCGATGGTCTTTCTTCAATTGTTTCTGATAGGCAGCCCAATCGACGCCGTGCTTGCTCGATGCAGCAGACATTCCCTCATCAATTCCGCCTTCCATGCCCTTCAAACCGCAGATATAAGTGTGAGTTTTCGGTTTTTGAACCAAATTCCACAATTCATCAGCGTTTTCTTGAATCCGATTTTGAATGTACATCTTGCCACCGTCAACATTCTTTTGCTCGCGGCTGATGGCATAGGTCAATCGGAAATTATCAGGGAATTCTGCCTGCAATTGCTCCAACTCTTCCTTGTACAGAATGTTTGGAGTATAAGCAACTCCAAAGAACAGCCAAGCTAAACCTTTGAATTTGTACTCTGGATTGTTCTCTTTGAACATCCGCCACAAATAAGCGCGGAAAGGGGCAATGCCTGTACCAGTAGCCATCATAATAATGGTGGCATCCTCGTCGTCTGGCAATAACATTTCTTTGCCTACAGGCCCAGTGATTTTGACATCAGCCCCAGGTTCCAAACCCGTGATAAAAGTGGAACAGACACCAAAGACTTTTTCACCCGTTTCTGGGCTTTTGTACTCTAGCCTGCGGACACATACAGAGACAGTTTTGTCATCCAGATTATCTCCGTGACGGGTAGAGGCGATCGAATAAAGCCGAATTTTGTGAGGTTTGCCGTTTTTATCAGTACCATCTGGAATAATGCCAATACTTTGACCTTCCAGATAGTGCAAATTGCCTCCAGAGATGTCAATGGTGACGTGGCGGACAGTGCCGTCGCCGCCTTCTCTGACCAATTCTTCTGTAGAAATGCACTTGCCAATATAGGGATTAGCCGGCTTGTAGAGGTTAACTGGAACCTGAACCTTTTCCTGTGCTTGAGTCATGGGCTTAGTTGTTTCTCCAGATTTCTGACTCTGTTGTCCAAGTTCTGGTGCTACAGTGCCATGAGTTTTGGGAGCGTCGTTGGAGGGTCGAATGCTAACTATTTTGCCACCCATGCGAGTAATCCTCCGCATTTCCTGATTCATGCGATCGTAGGGGACGGCGATAAACACGTTACCACTACGACGAATCGGGCTAGTTGTTTGGTCAGTTTCGGAGCTTTGACGCATACCCTCGACTTCATAGACAAAGATGCGACTGCCTGATATTGAGCTGGTCGCAACACCAGATATGCTTGGGCTGTACATTTGTTGCTTTTCCTTCACGATACAGAGTTATAAAGATAGAGAATGTGACCGTAGACTCAATTTACTTTTTTCTTAAGGTCATCGGGACTAATTGGTCGCGTTAATCTTTCAGCCTCGCCGTCCAGGGCGGGCGTGTCAAGTTTTGCTCGATCGCGTCCCCAATTCCCAATTAGCCGAACACGCCCACGAACCTCGCCCGGTTGCGTTCAGGTGTTGACTTATAGCTATTGTTGTCTGCGTACTGCGACTATTTTACCTGATCGGGGGTGCAGCCCCGATAAACGACGTTAATTCTCAAATCTCAAATCTCAAATCGACGTTGAGCTTGTAGGGGGCGATCGCATTCTGGTAAGATTAACTACTAAAGTTAGTGTTAATAGATCTTACGGTCTTATGCCCAAGCAATCCCAAATGCCTTGTGCCATGGGATAGGGAGCTGTGTAGTTCAGCTTGAGAAGGGTCCATTCGCTGGAAGTAAAAAAGAAAGGAGAAGGATTTACGCCTCCCATGTCATACATAAATGACTATACTTTTACCAAAAACCTGGGTCCAAAGCCCCGTCCTTTAAGGACGGCTTTTTGATAGAATTGTGGAAACAGGCAGGGCATTGTCTGTCGGGCGAGATAGTGTAAGACGGGCTATGCCTGCAACTGTTGTTTGAACCCAGAATCCCCACGCCTTGATAGCTGGGGGAGTATGTCAAAAGCTATTAATTACTTGCCTTGAAAATTGCTTGGGTCTTCCCTAGCAGGCAGTCAACAGACTGCTGTATGGTGGTTTTGCTCGATCCCGTCGGGGTAGTAAAGCCACATCAAGCTTGTTGGTAGCTACCTATGGGCTGCAATTTTGTGGAATCTACACTCTTTGTTAGTAAACATTGATTTTTTTAGAGGGAAACTATGACAACTAAGCCGGATCGCGTGGTTTTAATTGGCGTTGCCGGAGACTCCGGTTGCGGAAAATCTACTTTTTTGCGCCGATTGACAGATTTGTTCGGGGAAGATTTCGTTACCGTGATCTGTCTGGACGACTATCATTGTCTCGATCGCAAACAGCGCAAAGAAACAGGGATTACCGCCCTTGACCCCAGAGCCAACAATTTCGACCTGATGGCCGAACAGATGAAAGCCCTCAAAGAAGGCCGAGGAATCGACAAGCCGATTTACAACCACGAAACCGGTCTGCTCGATCCTCCTGAGCGTGTAGAGCCGAATCATGTGATTGTGATTGAAGGATTGCACCCGCTGTACGACGAACGAGTGCGATCGCTCCTCGACTTCAGCGTCTACCTCGACATCAGCGACGAAGTAAAAATCGCTTGGAAAATCCAGCGCGACATGGCGGAACGAGGCCACCGTTACGAAGACGTGCTGTTTGCGATCAACGCTCGCAAACCAGACTTTACGGCCTACATCGACCCACAAAAGCAATATGCTGACGTGGTAATTCAAGTATTGCCGACCAATTTAATTAAGGATGACAAAGAGCGGAAGGTTCTGCGGGTGCAGATGATCCAGCGCGAAGGCATCGCCAACTTTGAGCCAGCATATTTGTTTGACGAAGGTTCAACAATTAACTGGATTCCTTGCGGCCGGAAACTGACTTGTTCCTATCCGGGAATTAAGATGTACTACGGGCCAGACGCTTTCTACGGCCACGAAGTCTCGATTTTGGAAGTAGACGGTCAGTTTGAAAATCTCGAAGAAGTGATTTACATCGAGAGCCATTTAAGCAAGACTTCTGCCAAGTATGAAGGTGAATTGACTCACCTATTGCTTCAGCACCGCGAATATCCCGGTTCCAATAATGGAACTGGTTTGTTCCAAGTGTTGGTGGGATTGAAAATGCGGGCGACTTACGAGAAGTTGACTGCGAAGGAATCGAAAGTAGCTGTTAGTGTTTAGAACCAGAAAATGAAAGATTTGGGAGGCGCGATCGCGCCTCTTTTTTTATGGATAAAATGAACCACAGAGAGCGCAGAGGGCGCAGAGAAGAGTTAGGGGCAATACAGTTCAGTTAAGCCCGATCCCCCCTAGCCCCCCGATCGAAGGGGGGGACAAGAACTTACTCAAAGTCCCCCTTCTTAAGGGGGATTTAGGGGGATCTCCGAGGAATAAACACTTTTAACTGAACCGTATTGGAGTTAGGGGAGGGTGTTTGGAAGTAGAGATTTTAAGAAGGTTTCTCCGGCTTCATGGAGGTCGCTATCTAGGGAAAAAGTTAGACTGCGAACTCGAATATCGTCATTTTTTATATCTAGGGGCTGTTGGAGGTTTTGCGGGTAGACGAGAATTGCATTTTGGCACTTTAAGGCATTTGCGTAAGCAACTATTTGATGACGGTCATCACTCTCTACTTTATCGGGAGCTTTGTATTTGGTATCGAGGACATACAGGACTTTACTTGTTGCAATATCGCACAGGAGTAAGTCAATCCGATCGAAATAATTTTGGTCATGGGTGACT
>RDXH01000042.1 GCA_004292745.1 Oscillatoriales cyanobacterium
GATTCCCCGATCGCACAAAATCAGAATATTCACCCCAGATGCGATCGCGCGATCGGCTGCTGCGAAAACATCTTCTAATGCTTGTTCCAAACCTTTCACACCAGTTTTGGGGTCGAACAAAATCGGTACAGTAGCCGACTTGAAATTGCCCTGATTTACGTGCTTGAGTTTCGCCAGTTCTTCATTGCTGAGAATTGGTGTTTTCAACTCAATTAAATGACAGCTTTCTGGTTCCGGTTTCAGCAAATTGCGTTCTGAACCAATCGTCGTTTCCGCAGAAGTGACAATCTCTTCTCTGATAGAATCAATTGGCGGATTCGTAACTTGGGCAAACAGTTGTTGGAAATATTCATAAAGCAGTTTTTGCCTGTTCGATAAAACAGCTAACGGCGTATCCGCGCCCATCGCGCCGACAGCTTCCACCCCGTCGCGCGCCATTGGTGCTAACAGCAACCGCAGTTCTTCAAAGGTGTAGCCAAAGGCCATTTGCCGCTGCAATAAAGGCACTGGGTTGGATTCTGCAACTTCCTTGGCATCTGGAAGTTTGGCAATTTCTACCATATGAGTGTCAATCCACTCGCGATACGGATGTTCCGAGGCAATTTGATGTTTGATTTCCTCATCAGAAATGATGCGGCCTTCTGCTGTATTTACCAGGAACATCCGGCCTGGTTGCAAACGACCTTTTGAAAGAATTCGTTCTGGCGCGATCGGCAAAACTCCAGCTTCCGATGCCATAATTACTAAGTCATCTTTAGTAATACAGTAACGAGAAGGACGTAAACCATTGCGATCGAGCACGGCCCCGATCGATGTACCATCCGTAAAGGCGATCGAAGCCGGCCCATCCCAAGGTTCCATCAAACAGGAATGATATTCGTAGAAAGCCTTTTTCTCATCACTCATCGACTCATGGGCTGTCCACGGTTCAGGAATCATCATCATAATGGCATGAGGCAAAGAACGCCCGGCCAAAGTCAGCAATTCTAAGGCATTATCAAAAATAGTGGAGTCACTACCATCGACATTGATTAAATTGGGGATTTTTTTTAAGTCATCGCCGAATAGTTCCGACTCGAACATCGATTGCCGCGCGTTCATCCAATTGATGTTGCCGCGCATGGTGTTAATTTCGCCGTTGTGGGCGATGTAGCGGTAAGGGTGCGATCGCTCCCAACTCGGAAAAGTATTGGTGCTGAAGCGCGAGTGAACTAGGGCTAAAGCGCTTTCCATATCGGGGTCGTGGAGTTCGGGATAGTAATCTCCCACTTGCACCGGCATCAGCATTCCTTTGTAGACGATCGTCCGGCAGGAAAGTGTGGAATTATACCAGTAGGGGTCTACGTTAGTCCTGCGAATCGCATTGTGGGCGCGTTTGCGAATGACGTAGAGTTTGCGCTCGAAAGCCGCCTCGTCCATACCTGCGGGGCGGCTGACGAACACTTGCTGCATGAAGGGTTCGCTGGCTTTGGCGGTATCGCCCAGGGATGAATTATCTGTGGGGACATCGCGCCAACCTAGTAGGGGACAGCCTTCTTCGGCTGCGATTTCGGCAAAGATGCGTTTGCCGTTTTCCCGTTCCGTCTGGTTTCGCGATGAGTAAATTGCACCAACCCCGTACTCCCCAGCTTCGGGAAGTTCGATATTTTGGGCCGAGGCTGCTTTTGAAAGAAACTTGTGTGGTATTTGCATCAAAATCCCCGCGCCGTCTCCGGTGTTGGCTTCGCAGCCGCAAGCGCCCCGATGGTCGAGGTTCAGCAGGATTGTCAGTGCCTGTTCTACTATTTCGTGAGATTTGTTACCCTTGACGTGTACGATGAAGCCGACTCCGCAAGCGTCGTGCTCGAACTGCGGATCGTACAGCCCTTGCTTTTCTGGCACTCCGTTGTTGTTCATTTTGATGTGTCTGTTAAAGTGATGAAAAGATGTCGATCTAGAGCAGAGCGTGGGATGCCGATCGATCTAGTATCATGTATTATAGTTGGATCTACTGCATTGGGTAGATGCAGGAAAAAATCAAAGCTGGTGCGATCGATCGACCGTGAAAAATAGTTACAACGGATGAGTTAACTATGGAACCCGAAGGTCTAAATATTTATGCTTAAAAAATCTTTAATTATTACTGTATCTCCTGAGATCATGGGTGGCACTCCAGTCTTTGCTTGTACTAGAGTTCCGGTACAAACACTTCTAGACTATCTAAAAGGAGGAGAATCAATTGATGATTTTTTAGATGGATTTCCAACTGTGACTAAAGAGCAAGTTATGGCATTGCTGGAAGAAGCAGAAAAACAGCTTGTTGGTATGGTGGCATAACGCATGAAGCTTCTTTTGGATGAGTGTATAGATCGCAAATTTACCAGAGAATTTGTTGATTATGAGATAAAAACGGTTCCACAAATGGGATGGGCGGGTGTAAAAAATGGTCAACTTCTTGCCCTTGCAGAAGCAGAGTTTGATGTTTTCATTACAGTCGATCGCAACTTGTCATTTCAACAGAATTTACCACAGTTCAACATTGCGGTAATTGTTCTGCAAGCACCCTCCAATCCCTTGGCAGATTTGAAGCCTTTAGCTCCCAAAGTTTTAGCGATTTTAGCAATGGCAACTACTGAACAAGTTACGATTGTCAGTGCATAGCCTTACGACATACGCTCTATGCAATTTTTCCCAACAACTGAATCCCCGATCGCCAATCAATCCTATAATAATTTTATAGCGTTGTGCGTGCTGCGTCCATTGATGCGATCGCTTGGGGCCCAACAAAATGATTCCGGGATTCATCTCAAATCCGCTAGTATCGTCCTGTATTCATCTCTCTCTTCTCTTCCTCTGCGCCCTCTGCGCCCTCTGCGGTTAAAAAAATCCAAAACAACCATAAATCTTATAAAATGTCCCCATTACATAAAGAATCAGCCGCCCCAGATAAAGATTTGATGTAGATTTGGTCGATCGTACCCATCACAGGTGACAACTACTATAGTGATTTTGCTATGGTTGTTAAGGTCAGTCGATCGGGCAAAGCAGATTTTGCAGTAAAAATGTAGAGTTCGCTAACCCGTCCGCGCAGGTAAGCTTAAATTTTAACAACAAATTAGCTAACCTCAAAAACCAACTTTGTCTACTAAAGCTTCAACAAGCAATCCTGAAGGAGTAAAAACATGGTTCAGACTCAAGAAATTTCTCAAATATCTACTCTAGAAGCACCTATAGCAATCAACGGAATTACCGCCACAGAAATGCGCCCTTGGGGTTCTTTTACAACTCTTGAAGAAGGCCCAGGATATAAAATTAAGCGTATAGAAGTTAAGCCCGGACATCGCCTCAGCCTCCAAATGCACCACCATCGCAGCGAACACTGGATCGTGGTTTCTGGTACTGCTAAAGTTACTTGCGGCGAAAATGAACAAGTTCTATTTACTAATCAGTCTACCTACGTTCCTCAGTGCATCAATCACCGTCTGGAAAATCCCGGTGTGATTCCCCTGATTTTAATTGAAGTACAGAATGGCGAATATCTGGGAGAAGACGATATTGTACGTTTTCAAGATGATTATGCCCGGACTGAATCTAAGGCTAAATAACCTATAAACTGGTAATTGGGGATAGGGCATAGGGCATAGGGCATAGGGCATAGGGCATAGGGCATAGGGCATAGGGCATAGGGCATAGGGCATAGGGCATAGGGTATTCGCACCAACAAGTAAGCAATAAACAATTAGTAATAAGCCACAACTAATAACTAATTCCCCATTCCCAATTCCCAATTCCCAATTCCCCATTCCCTCCCCCATCCCCAATTCCCAATTCCCAATTCCCAATTCCCAATTCCCAATTCCCCATTCCCCATTCCCCATTCCCAAAATTAATGATTCATCTTAGCAAAACCGCAGCTCAGGAAGTAATGCGCCTCAAATCTAAGCATCCAAACCCCAATGCTTTATTTCGTCTAGGCGTGGAATCTAGCGGTTGTTCCGGTTTATCTTATACTATGGCTTTTGAGGATGCGATCGACTCAGAAGCCAATGTTTGCCAGTCGGAGGGGATTGAAATTGCGATCGACCCCCAGCATTTAAAATATCTCAACGAGCTCACCTTGGACTATTCAGAGGATTTGATGGGCGGAGGTTTCCGATTTCACAATCCTAATGCGACTAAAAGTTGTAGCTGCGGCAATTCGTTTTCTGCATAGAGATAAATACTCAACCTCTAGAGTGCGTCAGTTACATCTAATTCTATTAGTTGTGAATATGCTAGTGGCTGACGCACCTTACCAATTATTAAGGAATAACCAAGAGGATGACATTTAAAGATTTATAAAAATTACAAAAAACCTTCAAATAAGCAGATCTAGACTACCAAGTTGAACTATCAAGTGAGATGATTATCGTCCTTGACCCGTCAGCTTTCTAGTAAATATACTGATGAAATAATTGAGATTGTAAAGTATAAATATAAAAGAGCGATCGCTCTGAAAATATCATGGTAAAACCGCTTTTTCCGAAAGTTATTTTTGGAGACTTACTAATAAAATGATCCGTCATGCAGCTTAAAGACTTGCCAACTCTAGAGCGAGCTATCGATCGTCACCCCATAACTGTAGCACCTCAAACATCACTCCTCGATGTTCTGCGCTTGATGGGGCAAGTAGATGGCGAGGATAGTTTCTGGTTCCCACAAGCAACGATTATTGAGAGTGGCGATGAACTAGAAAGTAACCAGAGGATGTCACTTTTACACAATGGTTGCGTTTTGGTAGTGGAGGAGTCCTCCAATCATCGCACAACATCTCTGGCAGGAATTTTTACTGCCAGAGATGCTATGTGTCTGGCGGCGTCGGGTATAACTTGCTTAAGCCCGATCAAAATCGCTGATGTGATGAGACAGCCCCAAGTGGTTTTCAAGCTGTCGGAAGCTCAAGATATTTTTACGCCATTATTGATATTTCGCCAACATCAAATTTCCTATCTGCCGATTGTAGACGATCGCGATCGACTCTTGGGGATAGTTACTCCCGAAAGTATCCTGGAAACTCTCCAAAGCGCTAATCTCCTCAAATTAGGCACTGTCGCAGAAGTCATGAAAACTCAAATCCTAAGCGTACCCAGACATACATCGGTACTCAAAATTGCTCAGTTGATGGTAGAAAATCTCGCCAGTTGGGCGCTAATTACCGACAATCTCAGAGAGGGAGTAGAGTACGAAGTAGCAGAAATTTCCCGCATCATTCCCGCAGGTATCGTCACAGAACATAAGATTTTACAAGCACAAGCTCTCGGCATAGATTTAGCACAAACCCATGCTTCAGCTATTATGAGAAGGCTGGGAACTCACCTCAACCCAGAAGATTCCCTGTGGCGTGCTTGTCAGCAAATGCAGCAAGAGCAAATGCAGCCCCTATTAGTATCTCAGTTTCGGGAAAATGTCCATAATTATCTGTTAGGAATCGTCGCCCAGGTAGACTTATTGGGTTTGTTGGAACCAGCCCAAATTTATAAAGGACTCAAACGCGCACAGCAATCTATTCGTCAACTACAAATCGAAAATACTGAATTGCTACGCAGTCGTAATGCGGAACTAGAAACCCAGGTAGAGCAGCGTACTGCTGAACTCCAAGCAGCACTGACAAAGGTTGAACAACAAGCAAAACAGGCTGCACTCATTAACCAAATTGTTCAGGTGATGCGAGATACGATGGTTGTCGATCAAATCTTGCAGACGACGGTAGATCAGTTGCATGAATCCCTGAATGTCAGTCGCTGCGTAATTTTGGAAGAAAACAGCCACCGAGAAATTTCCATTACCTACTGTAGTGAAGCTACCCCAGAAGCAGAAAAATTACTGGGAATGCACTGTCCGATATTGAACCGCTACAAACAGCAATTAATTCACGGCCATCAAGTTCTATTTAGCAAAATTGACGACTCTTTAACCCCAGAGTTGCAAGCAGTTGCCCATCAGTTGAGTGTTCGTGCTATGTTGATTACACCGCTGGTATATCAACAACAGTTCCTGGGTGCGATTTGCCTGCACCAGTGCGATCGCGAACGAGAATGGACCGATTCCGAATTGGAATTTGTCAAGACGATTTCTACTCATTGTGCGATCGCCATTCATCAAGCCAAACTTTATCAACAACTACAAACTGAACTTGCCGAACGAGAGCGCGCCGAAGCAGCCCTGCAAACACAAAAAGAATTTCTGCGGAATGTCATCGACACCAGTCCCCACGCCATTTTTGTTAAAGATTGTAATGGAACATACGTTTTAGTCAATCAATCTCTTGCCGAACTCTTAGGTACAACAGTAGAAAATTTGACTGGCAAAAAAGATGCCGAATTTATTGACGATCCTGCACAAGTTGAGAAATTTTTGGCTGATGTTCGAGAAATTACCAGCACCTTAGAGCCCAAATTTTTTTTAGAAGAAACCGTTACCACGCCTACGGGAGAAATTCGGTACTTTCAAATAGTCAAAAAACCTCTGTTATCTGCCGATGGTACCAGTTGTCAAATCCTTGGTGTCGCTACGGATATTACCGATCGCAAATTAGCCGAACAAGCCCTACGGGAGAGCGAACAACTCTTCCGCTTAATGGCAGATACAGCCCCAGTATTTATCTGGATGTCAGGTACTGATAGTCGGCGGAATTTTTTTAACCAAAGCTGGTTAGATTTTACAGGTAAAACTTTAGAAGAACAACTAGATAACGGTTGGACAGCAGCAGTCCATTCCGATGATTTGCACCATTGTTTAGATATCTATCTATCCTCTTTTAACACCAGTCAAAAATTCCTGATGGAATACCGTCTCAGGAATGCTGATGGAGAGTTTCGTTGGATTTTAGATAGAGGCGTGCCTCGGTTTACGCCCAGTGGCAATTTTGCAGGTTACATTGGCTCCTGTGTTGATATCACCGAGCGTAAAGTTGCTGAGGAGTCGCTGCAACAAGCCAAAGAGCAATTACAAGCGGTATTGGATGCCGTACCTGGATTTATTTCTTGGATTGATGCGGATGGGAAATACCTTGGTGTTAACCGACATCTGGCTGACAGCTTTAACTTGATGCCCAAGGATTTTATAGGCAAAGAACTCGGTTTTATGCAAAATAGCCCCCTGTTTGCAGAATTTATGATTCAGTTTATTGGTAGTTCTGATGTGCAGGCTTCCCAAGTTATTGAATCACAAATTGATGGTCGAGCGCGACATTACTTACTCGCCGCTCACAAATATCAACAAGAAACGGCAGTGGTGTGCGTCGGGATTGATATTACAGAACGCAAACAAGCAGAAGAATCTCTACGGGAGAGCCAGATAAAATTGAGTGCTATCTTCAATAATACATTTCAGTTTACTGGCTTGTTGCAATTAGATGGTACTTTGGTGGAACCAAACCAGACGGTACTAGATTTTGGTGGCTTGCAGTTAGCTGATGTGGTTGGGATTCCCTTGTGGGAAACTCGCTGGTGGACAATTTCCACCACGACTCAAGAACGTTTAAAAAGCGCGATCGCCTACGCTGCATCTGGTAACTTTATCCGTTATGAAGTTGATGTTTTGGGTGTGGGTAATACCATAGCCACTGTTGACTTCTCCATCAAGCCAATGAAAGATGAGGCGGGAAAAGTGGTAATGCTGATTGCTGAAGGTCGCGATATTACTGAATTAAAGCAGGCGCAGAACGATCGCGATCGCTTTTTCAATAATTCTATGGATCTAATGGCGATCGCCGAATTCAACGGTTGTTTTAAGCTAGTCAACCCCGCTTGCACAGAAATTCTTGGTTATACCAAAGACGAACTAGAAGGCAAAAATTTTGTTGAATTAATTCACCCCCATGACTTACAAACAGTCTACAATGTATGGGAAAAAGAAAAAAATACTGGTCATGCAGTGCGGGATTTGGAAATTCGCTTTCGTTGTTTGAACGGTACTTACAAGTGGCTATCTTGGAACAGCATTCCTTTCCCAGAAGAAGGTATCAGCTATGGCTTTGCTCGCGATATTACTGCTCGTAAATCTGCTGAAAAAGCCTGGGAAATACTCAATGAAGAGCTGGAAAACAAAGTCGAGGAACGTACAGCTCAGTTAAGGATAGCTAACCAGCAATTACACCAAGAAATTAGGGAACGCCAGCAATTTGAGGCAGCCTTGAGAGCCAGTCAAGAGCAGCTACAAGCCATTCTTGATAACTCCCCAGCGGTAATTTATTTAGTAGACATTCAAAACAGATATATCCTGGTTAATCACAAATTTGAAAACTTGTTTGGAGTTACCACAAAAGAACTGATTGGTCAAAGCATTTACACTCAATTTTCCGAAAAAATAGCCGATTATTTTGCTGAAAAAAATCGCCTAGTAGTTGAAAGCGGACAACCTATAAAAAGCGAAGAAACTATACATTTGAAGGATGGAATACACACTTATATTACCATCAAATTTCCCCTCAAAGATGCCGAGGGAGTTACCTATGCCGTTTGCGGTATTTCTACAGATATTACCGATCGCCAAATTGCCGAAGAAACCCTGCGACGACAATTAGCTGCTGTAGAAGCCGCAACAGATGGGATTGCAATTCTGAATGCCCAAGGTGAATACATCTACTTGAACGCTTCCCACAACCAAATATTTGGATACGACAGCAGCAGTAGCCTGCTAGGTAAAACTTGGCGCGAACTCTACCCTCAAGAAGAAATTGAACGATTCGATCGTGAAATATTTCCCCTATTTTCGCAATCAGGAAAATGGCAAGGAGAAGCAACTGCTAAAAGACGGGATGGAACAAAAATTGCCCAGGAAATTTCTCTGACATTAATTGAAGAAGGAGGAATTATTTGTGTTTGCCGCGATATTAGCCAACGCAAAGTTGCTGAAGAAACCTCAAGAATTAGAGACCGGGCAATTACTGCTAGTAGCAATGGTATTATCATCTCCGATGCGAGGCTCCCTGATAATCCATTAATCTACGTAAACCCCGCTTTTGAGCGCATAACTGGTTATTCTGCGGCCGAAGCGATCGGACGCAACTGCCGTTTTCTGCAAGGAACAGAAACCAACCAACCGGGGTTAGATCAACTCAGTACCGCTATCAAAGAAAATAAAAATTGTGTAGTTATTTTACGGAATTATCGCAAAGATGGTACTATGTTCTGGAATGAGTTAAGCATTTCTCCCATTTACGATGCCCAGCAAAATCTTACTCATTACATAGGTATTCAAACAGATATCACCGATCGCAAACTTGCCGAAAAAGCCCTGTGGGCGACCCAAGATAGATTAAAATACTTACTTTCTTGCAGTCCAGCGGTCATTTACAGTACCAAATCAGTGGGAGATTGCTGTCCTACCTTTATTAGCGAAAATATCACCTCACTTGTGGGCTATGAAGCGTGGCAATTCCTAGCAGATTCTAGTTTCTGGAACCGTCAAATTCACCCAGAAGATGCCCCCCGCGTCATGGCAAATCTACAATCACTAATTGAGCAAGGTTCAAACATTCAGGAATACCGCTTTCTCCACCAAGATGGTACTTACCGCTGGCTATACAATCAAACCAAGCTAGTACGAGATGGGGAGGGTAAGCCACGGGAAATAGTTGGTTATTTGGCAGATATTAGCGATCGCAAACAAGCAGAGTCAGAGCGATCGCGCTTGGTAGCAATTCTAGAAGCCAGCACCGACTTTGTAGGTATGTCCGATATTAAAGGCAACATACTCTGGAACAACAACCAGATGAAACAACTCATGGGAATTCCCACAAATCAGGAACTCTTGCAGTCTGATATTCCCCAATATCACCCCCAATGGGCACTGGAAATTATCCAAAATCAAGGCCTCCCCTCTGCCACCCACAACGGAGTTTGGGTTGGTGAAACAGCTTTATTAAGAAAGGATGGGACGGAAATGCCCGTTTCCCAAATGATCATCGCCCACAAGTCACCCACCGGAATAGTAGAGTTTTATTCCACTTTGATGCGCGATATCACAGCCCTCAAGCAAGCTGAAACAGCCTTGCAACAAGCTAAAGATCAATTGCAAGCTGTATTAGATGCCGTACCTGGATCGGTTTCTTGGATTGGTTCCGATCTACGATACCTTGGGGTTAACCAACACCTTGCTGGCACTTTTAACCTATCCCCAGAGGCTTTTGTTGGTCAAGATATTGGCTTTCTGAAAAATAGTGCTAACTTTGCTGAATTAATGGGTAAATTTATGATTTCACCAGGGACTGCCACAAGTCAAATTATTGATTTAAAAATTCACGATGCTACCAAAAATTACTTGGTAGTCGCCCAGAAATATCAGCAAGGATCAGCGGCGGTTTCCGTGGGAATTGATATTACCGATCGCAAACAGGCAGAAAGCAAACTCCTAGCATCACTCAAAGATAAAGAAGTCTTGCTTAAAGAAATTCATCATCGAGTCAAAAACAACTTGCAGATAATTTCTAGTCTCCTGAAATTGCAATCGGGGTATATCAAAGACCGAGAAGCATTAACTATGTTTATTGACAGCTACAACCGGGTCCGATCGATGGCACTGATTCACGAAAAGCTCTATCAATCTCAAACTCTCGCAAAGATAGATGCTGCCGACTACATCCGCAATTTAACCGCTAATTTATTCCAGTCTTATACAGTAACCGATACCAAAATTCAATTACAGGTAGAAATCGATCGAATAGAATTAGATATTGATACGGCTATTCCTTGTGGTCTCATCGTCAATGAACTTGTGTCTAATTGTCTAAAATATGCTTTTTTGGGTAAAACAAATGGCTATATTCACATTAAATTTGTCTATCATCACTCCCCTGAATTCCTCCTAATGGTGAGGGACGATGGAGTAGGATTACCACCGGATTTTGACATTGAACAAAACGAATCTTTGGGTCTACAACTGGTTTATAACTTGTCTGAACAACTGGGGGGGGAATTAGAAATATCTACTGAAGGTGGGACTTGTTTTCAGATTACTTTCGATCTGCCCAAGCCCCGAAATTAAAACATTCTAAGTTTTCAGTAATGACATTTTAAATTAAATGTAATCGTCAATATCTATTTCAAAAATAGCTGAACATAATTCTATGCTCGATCGTGCCAATCAAAAAAATCCCAGTTTAGATTCGTCGCTGTGGCAAAAAAAATTAATCAAACTATTTGCTAGGATTCACCAAACAACTCAGCGGGTATTTACTGTGCGATCGCTACCCATGATAGTGGCGGTGAGTATTTGTGCGATTACTATGGTTCTGTCGCACACTCTACTGACAAACGATCGCCACTCTATTGAAAAAGCAATTAACTTAGAAGCAACCAATACCAAAATCCTGATCGCCCACGAGGTACAAGAGCAAATATCCGGGCTAGTTAACATGGCTAAGCAGTGGGAAAAATCAGGAAAGCCATCCAAAGAAATATGGGAAGCTCAAGCAGCATTTTATCTGGAGAGCTGCAAAAGTTGCCAAGCCATACAATGGGTAGACCCCTCCTTCAATGTATCCTGGAGTCTACCAGTTGTAGGCGATCGAACCGAGCAAAACTTCAACTTGGAACTCAAGCAGCAGATAGCACAAGCAATTGCCACTAAAGAACGGAAAGTAATAGTCAGCCATAGCATTAATCTCAAGCAGGGGGGCAAGGGATTTTTGGTATACGTTCCGATTGTCAGGGAAGACAAATTTGCAGGTTTTATTGTTGGTGTTTTTAGATTTAAGGAATTATTTAATATTTTATTTGATTCATTAAAATTAAGTTCGGAAGTTACTTACGCGCTGTCAATCTATGATAGAAATGAAACAATTTATAGCTCTATATTCGATAGAGATTTAGCAGCGAATAGCTGGTCAAAAACAAACAGGATACAACTGTATAACATAGCATGGCAAATCCAGGTTTTTCCGCTTCAAAACTCCCTAATTCAAAAACAATCTCCTCTTCCAATAGTCATATTATTTGGCGGATTTTTGATGGCTGGGCTGGTAGCATGGACAGTCTATCTAACTCAACTTTCGCGACGGCGGGCACAGACATTTGAGAGGGTGAATCAGAGACTAGGAAAAGAAATTTCTCAGCGTCAGCGGGTAGAAGAAAGACTAAAAGAAACCACTCGCTTGCAGCGGGCAATTTTGGACAGCGCCAACTACACAATCATTTCTACAGATGTCAACGGCACTATTCTTACTTTCAATCCAACGGCAGAACGATTGTTGCGATATAATGCTTCTGAAGTAGTTGGAAAAACCACCCCTCTGCTCTTCCACAACTTTAAGGAAATATCCAAGCACGCTGAAGATTTGTCCCAAGAATTGGGAGTGATAATTGAGCCAGGATTTGAAGTTTTTGTAACGAGAGCCCTCCTGGGAAAAATTGAGGAGAGTGAATGGACTTACATTACCAAAAATATTACAGATACAGCCCAAATTAGCATACCCTCAGATATTACTAATTTCTTAGAAAATGACAACCGTTCCTATTTTCCTGTGCTGCTGTCCGTGACAGCTTTGCGCGACTTAGAAGCTAATATTACCGGATTTTTGTTTATCGGCAGTGACATTACTCAGAGAAAGCAAGCCGAGGCATCCTTGCAGCGCCAACGCGAGTTGTTAGAAGTAACCCTTGCTAGTATCGGTGATGCTGTGATTGCTACTGACAAACTAGCTAATATTACCTTCATCAATCCTTGGGCAGAAGTGCTGACGGGATGGCCGGCACAGGAAGCTTTAGGACGACAAATTGACCAAGTATTTTGCATGATTGACGAGCGATCGCGACAAGAGGTCCAAAGTCCTGTCCAACAGGTATTGCAAACCAAAGTTGCCTTTGAATTAAGCGATCGCACTCTTTTGCGACCCCGATCTGGTCAAGAAATACCGATCGACCAAAACTGCACCCCCATTTTCCGCAATACCGGCTCACTTTACGGAGCAGTATTAGTATTTCGCAATACCACCGTCCGACGACAAGCAGAAAATGCCCTGCGAGAAGCAGAAGCCAAATATCGCAACATCTTTGAAAACGCTGTAGAAGGCATTTTTCAAACCACCTTCGATGGTCAATTCATCAATGTCAATCCAGCCCTAGTCGCCATCTATGGCTATGAATCAGCAGCCGATATTATCCAAAATATTACTAATATTAAAACACAAGTTTATGTCGATCCAAACCGTCGCGATGAATTTGTCAGCTTGATGCAGCAGCACGATGCTTTGTTCCGGTTTGAGTCGCAAATTTATCGTCAAGACGGCAAGAAAATCTGGATTTCAGAAAATGCTCGCATCGTCCGCGACTCCGAGGGTCAACCGCTTTATTATGAAGGCAGTGTGGAAGATATCAGCCAGCGCAAACAAGTCGAAGCAGCATTACTAGAAAGTCAAGAACGCTGGCAGTTAGCAGTGCGCGGCAACAATGACGGTATTTGGGATTGGAATGTCAAAACCAATCAAACCTTTTTCTCGCCTCGTTGGAAACAAATGATAGGTTATGAAGACCACGAAATTGCCAATCATTTTAGCGAATGGGAAAAACGAATACATCCAGAGGATGTTCCCCGCACTATGCAAACAGTTAAAGAGCATTTTGCTCAGCAAACACCTTTTTATATCGTAGAACACCGCATTCTCTGCAAAGATGGTACATACAAATGGATTTTGACCAGAGGTCAGGCGATTTGGGATGAAGCAGGAAACCCCGTGCGGATGACCGGTTCCCATACAGATATCACTCTCGCCAAGCAAGCTGAGTCAGCCCTCAAAGAAAGTGAAGAATGGTTCCGCAATTTAGTAGAAACTAGCAGCGATTGGGTTTGGGAAGTAGATGCCAACGACTTCTATACTTATGCCAGTCCCAAAGTACGCGAACTCTTAGGTTATGAACCTGAAGAACTGCTAGGCAAAACTCCCTTTGACTTGATGCCACCCGAAGAATTAGCACGGGTTGCTAACTTTTTTTATGCCATTGCAGCAGCGCAAGAACCCTTTAATTGTGTGGAAAATACCAATCTTCACAAAAACGGTCATTTAGTTGTACTCGAAAGCAGTGGCGTTCCCATCTTCAATGCCGATGGCAGCTTTCGGGGTTATCGTGGCATGGATCGAGATATTACCGATCGCAAACGGTCAGATTTCCAACTCAGAGCCTCCCTGAAAGAGAAAGAAGTGCTCCTGAAAGAAATTCACCACCGAGTTAAAAACAACTTGCAAGTGATTTCCAGCCTGCTGAAACTGCAAGCCGGATATATCGACGATGAAAACGTGCAAAGCCTGTTTACAGAAAGTTACAATCGTGTCCGTTCGATGGCACTGATTCACGAAAAACTCTATCAAACCTCTAATTTAGCAAAAATTGATGCTGCTGACTATATTCGCAACTTAGCAGATAATTTATTTCGTTCTTATAACATTTCTACACAAAAAATTGACTTGTGCTTAAAAGTTGATAAAATTTTGCTAGATGTCGATACGGCAGTTCCTTGTGGATTAATCATCAATGAAATAGTTTCTAATGCCCTCAAGTATGCTTTTACCAATCAAAAATGTGGAGAGATATCTATTCATTTTATCAAAAAAGACCGCGACTATCTATTGCTGTCCATCAAAGACAACGGTAAGGGACTGCCTCCCGATTTTAATTTAGAAGAATCGGAATCCCTAGGTTTGCAGTTAGTTGTTAATTTAACTGAACAATTAGAAGGAACCCTCAACTATGGGAGCAATGGCGGGACTTGTTTTAAAATTTTATTTAAACCGACAATCAGGGGTGATACCAAATCTTGGTGAAAAAATCCTATTTATTGAGACATACCGAGGGGTAGAGCCAGAAATTAACTCGCCACCGAAAAGGGGGTAGCTTTCCCCGGATTTTAGCTAAGAACCATAAAGAAATCTCAAAAAATAAGGGTTGTATGTTAATGTCAAAAGTAATGAATTTGAGGTTAAAATAAAATTATATAACAAATAACTAAAATCATCTAAAAATCACTCAGCGGATAATTTCAGGATAAAAATACAATGGACCAAACGACGATTATGGTAGTCGAAGATGAAACTATTATTGGTATGGACATTAGAAACAGCTTAAAAAAGTTGGGTTATTCTGTACCACCAGTAATCGCTACTGGAGAAAAAGCCATCGAAAAAGCCGAACAGCTTCAGCCCAATCTAATTTTGATGGATATTATGTTAAAAGGCTCCATAGATGGAGTACAGGCTGCCGAACAAATTAGAAAAAGGTTCAATTTGCCGATCGTCTATTTAACAGCCAATACAGATCCGATTACTTTGCAGCGAGCCAAGGAGACACAGCCTTTTGGTTATATCATCAAGCCCTTTGAAGAAAAAGATTTACACACCACGATTGAGATTGCTCTGGCTAGGTGTAAAGCCGAAACAGAAATTCGTCGCTCTCTGGAAAAAGAAAAGGAACTCAACGAGCTAAAATCTCGTTTTATCACCATGACTTCCCACGAATTCCGCACTCCCCTGACTGCAATTCTGGGCTCGGCAGAGTTGTTAGAACATTACGGTAATAAATGGACTCACGAAAAAAGAATTACCTATCTCCACCGCATTCAAAATAGCGTTCAGCACTTAGTTCACCTATTGGATGAGGTGCTATTAATCGGTCAAGCAGAAGCGGGAAAACTAGATTTTAATCCCTTACCATTAGATTTGAAAATTTTTTGCAGTAGCTTAGTGGAAGAGTTGGAACTGAGTGCTGGCAGCCAGTATACAATTTCCTTTCAAGCATTAGGTGAATCTACTCCTGCTTGTATGGATGAAAAACTACTGCGACACATCCTCAGCAATTTGCTCTCGAATGCTGTCAAGTATTCGCCCAATGGCGGTATTATAGAATTCGACCTCGCTTTTGAGGGTAAACAAGCAAGATTTGAGGTCAAAGATCGAGGAATTGGTATTCCCACAGAAGATTTGGAACAACTGTTCGATCTGTTTCATCGAGCTAAAAATGTGGGTAAAATATCTGGAACTGGCTTAGGACTAGCAATTGTGAAAAAAGCGGTAGATTTACACGGAGGCGATATCGCCGTCACAAGTGAAATAGGAGTAGGTACTTCATTTACAGTTCAACTTCCCTTAAATAAAGAGATTTAAACCGATGACAAAAATTTTGGTGATTGAAGATGACAACAATATTCGAGAAATCCTGATAGAAATACTAAATGCTGAGGATTTTGATACGACAGGGGCAGAAAATGGTCGGATTGGGGTAGAATTAGCACAACAAATTATACCAGATTTAATTATTTGCGATGTCATGATGCCAGAACTAGACGGTTATGGCGTGATTGATAATTTGCGTAAACATCCTGCAACAGAAACAATTCCTTTCATTTTCCTCACGGCAAAATCTAGCAAACATGATTTACGTCAAGGCATGGAATTGGGAGCAGATGATTATCTCACTAAACCATTTACCAGAGAAGAACTGTTAGCCACTATCTCTACTAGATTACAAAAAAAGATGGCTACAGAGCAACGATTACAAGCAAATTTAAATAATTTGCGTAGCAGCATTAACCAGTCCCTTCCTCACGAACTCCGAACGCCTCTAAATGGAATTTTGGTTTCGGCTGATTTGATTTTGGATAAACGTAATTTGCTGGAACCCTCCGAAATTAGAGAGATGGTGGGCTACATCAAAACTTCTGGTCAACGCTTGTATAGACTGATTCAAAATTATCTGTTATATGCAGAAATGAATTTGGTAGCACTAGACGCAGACCGACTAAAATTGATGCGCAGCCACCAAACTTTCTCGGCTAAAACAGTTATTAATTATCAATGTATAGAACAAGCAAAAAAAGTCGATCGCGAAAATGATTTGCATTTGGACATAGAAGATGCCACCATTGTGATGTCAGAAAGTCATTTCGCAAAACTGGTGGAAGAATTGATCGATAATTCCCTAAAATTTTCTCCACCAGGAACTCCTATTGAGGCGATCGGCACTACTAGCGATGGGATGTTTACTTTGCGCATCACCGATCGCGGAAGGGGTATGACCCTCGCTCAGATTTCCTCCCTGGGAGCCTATACGCAATTTGAGCGCAAACTGTACGAACAACAAGGCTGTGGATTAGGACTGGCGATCGCGAAATCTCTAGCAGAGCTGCATGGAGGAAGACTAACCATCAAAAGTATACCTGGTCAAACCACAACAGTTAAAGTTCTCCTGCCGACACTTCCCCGTATCCATCTAGAGGGAGAGTGGGAGGATGGAGAAATTAGTGAGCAACTAAAAAGGGAGTAGTTTTCCACGGATTTGGCATCACTAATCAGCAATCAAAACCAATCAGCAATCAAAACTAATGAATCGCGGCTTCCTTGACTAGGAGCCACTGCATTAACTCTTGCCACTCAGGAGACTTAGCTAATAAATCTGCATCCAATTCATTACCAGAATTTTGCGAAAATTCTGTGAAACATTCCGCCCAATCAATGAATGTTTCCACAGGTAAATAAGGAGTATAATTCCAAGAACGCTGCAAAAACATTACCATCTCCACGGGATGACCAGTGCGGTGCAAATACCAAGCAATCCAAACTAAGGTACTGTACTTAATTTGCTTTTCCAGCAAACGTATTTTATCTGGCAATTCAGGGCGGGCAAAAAAATTGTCCATTACCGCCGCTAGGGATTTAGCCTGGGGTAAACCTTTGTACATGGCACTTTGTTCGTGCTGGCGGTAGCAAACTGTTATTTGGCGCAGCCAATCTGCTTCGCATCCCATTAAAGCCAAGCGCAGCACTAAATCTGTATCTTCCGCCGGTGGAAATCGCGGATCGAAGCCACCAGCGAGCTCTAACCAATGGCGACGAAATATCATCGCGCTGGGTAATACTGGTTTCCACCTGAGCCACATTTCTAAGTCTAATTTAGGCACATTTTGCCATGGTTTGACATCTTGAAGTGGTTCGCCTATACTATTAACTAAGCGCCAGCCACTGTGAACAATTCCTAAATTTGGTTGTGCAGCAAACACCGCCATTTGTGATGCTAATTTGCCGGAAAGAAAGAAGTCATCTGCATCTAAAAAAGCGACAAATTCTCCTCGCGCTAACTTGATGCCGTGATTTCTGGCAAGGGAAACTCCTTGATTCTGTTGATAAACATAGCGAATTCGACGATCGCCATATTTCTCTAAAACTAATCTGGTATCATCTTTAGAGCCGTCGTCAACTACAATAATTTCCCAGTCAGTATAGGTTTGGCTGACAACACTATCGACTGCTTGACCGATGTAAGCCGCACAATTGTAGGCAGGAATTACCACGCTGACTTGTGGGGGGCGAGCGATCGCCAAATCCCTCGTAACATCACTCATATAGGAGAAGGGAGAAGGAAGAAGGAAGAAGGAAGAAGGAAGAAGGGAAATGCAATCAAATCGATGGTTTCAGCAATTAAAATTTTCGTAACTCCCGACAAGGTTTCCTTGACGTGTGCACCCTCGGATAGTTTCCAGATAGATAAATATCTCAGATCAAGAATTTGCTAAGGTAAGTCGGTGGGAATTGAGTAAATCGTTGTGGCGAACTGCTAGAGGACTGCGATCGCTTTTTGCTTTCAAATACTTGTCTACTACTTGCAAAATTTTTTCTGGGGAAGCCGGCTTGCTCAAAAAATCGGAAGCACCTGTCAGTTTCGCCCGCGTGCGGTCAACGATACTGTCTTTACCGGTCAAAAATACGATCGGAGTTTCCCGAAAAGCCGATGTTTTCCGCAAAAAACTGCATAAAGCAAAGCCTGTTGTCTTCGGCATCAGCACGTCCATAAAAATCAAACCAGGGTTGTGCTTAGCCAGGAGACTCACTCCCTGCATCGGGTCTTGAATTTTCAGGACTCGATAGCCTCCATCACATAAAACTTGCTCTAAAAATTCGCAGACTGTAGGGCTGTCATCGATGCAAGCAATCAAAGGGCGACCTGGTTTAGCAATGGCCGCCGCCAAACGCCACTGTTCGATGGGCGATGGCAAATCGGGAACGGTGCGAAAATTAACTAAACCCTGCTTTATGTAGTTCTGTAAAGCGCGGGTGGCGACGGTAACACATTGCTTTTTTTTAAATGCTATATCCCACAGAGTATTCTCGCCGTTGAAGACGTTAGCTAGAGTTAGGAAAGAATTAGAACTAAATCGATTTTTTAATTCCGGCGGTAATCTTAAAAGAGGTGCTTGTTCTGGTTCTACCAACCACAAACTCATTGCTTTCCACTTCTGCCACATTTGTTGTGTAGAATACAAAACTTGCTGTAGCTCTGTTAAAGACACTAGCAAATAAGGGATAACATGAGACACATATTTTTTTGAGGGGCGCCACTCTCGGCGCAAATTCGATTGACCCATCAAAGAAAATAACACTTCCGAAAGGCTGGTGTGGACGATCGCCTTAGCTTGTTCCAGGTTCATTTCATTTTTGGCAATTCCTTGCTGAAGCAGTTGATATTCCCACAACTCCCCAGCATCAAGACCTCTGAGATCCACTTGAAAGTTGCGACAGTGTTGACCTACAGCCCTGTACCAACGTCTCGCCCTATGCCATCCTCCAGTCGCATAAACCAGACTGCCTCGAAAAAAGTAGAGTTGCCACTGTTGCTCCCCTTGCTCTAAGAGCAGTTTTCCTGTTGCTTGCTTCTGGCTGAGCACTGCCAGCGTATGAGACAGCATTTTGTACCCGATTGCTGTAGTACACATTTTCACTTGCATCCCCCGTAGTCCCTTTATCATATTTTACAACTTTTGAGAAGTCGGGACAAACAGTAATATTACTGAGTTTTTGTGAATATTAACAATATCCACATCGCCTCTACTCAGATACACGACTTCTTAAATAAGTCGCCTATTTAACAGAAATTTTACGGGATGAGCCTTTTACTTCAATTCAAGGGAATGTCTCGGTTAAAAGTATCAGTCTTGAATTGACTACTCACAATTATCTGGGGGCGGTACGGGGTCATACCCCCCAGGATGCAGAGGTTGACAACGCAAAATCCGCTTAATTGCCATGGAGCCACCGCGAGCAACTCCAAATCTTTCTATTGCTTCGATCGCATATTGAGAACAAGTTGGGTAAAATCTACAGGCGTTAGGTAAGTAAGGAGAAATCCCCCTTTTGTAGCCTTGTATTAATCCGATGACCAATATTTTCATCTCGATATTTATTATTTGGTGTGCGCGATCGCTAAAAGACAATTTGAGGAGCCAAGATCTTGTTTGTATCTGACTCAACTACTTGACCGATACCCAAAAACTGACCATCTTCATGATAAACCTGCAAGGGAGAAGATAAGGGAATGGAGGTATTTTTTGCAGATTGCCTACTTTCGATAATTTCTGCTATCGGGAGGCGTTGACCTTGAAACCAGCGTTTGGCATATTCAGCAGAAAGGACGATCGGCCCTAAATGGGCTAAAACCTCTGACGGTAAGATGGGGAAGAATTTATTTTCCTGCAATTGTATTTCTAATTCGGCAAAACTGAGACTTTGTTCGATCGCAAAACCGCTACTTTCAGTACGAGTCAAACGAGCTAAAGTGCCACCTACATTCAACCTAGCACCCAAATCGCGAGCGATCGCCCGAATATAAGTACCAGCCCCACAGGAAATCGCCAAATCCAATTCAGGAAAATCCCCAGGCCGCCAATCCAAAACTTCCAGGCTAAACACCTCTACTTTCCTAGCAGCAACTTCCACAGTTTCGCCCTTCCTAGCCAATTCATAAAGGCGTTTTCCTCCCACCTGAATGGCACTAAAACTAGGTGGGAACTGCTCAATTTTTCCGATAAAATTCGGCAATTGAGTTTGCACTTCTTTTAAACTTAAATCCGGTGCTGGTTGAGAAGTCAGGATTTCTCCTTCCAAATCGTCCGTAGCAGTAGTTAAGCCAAAGCGAATCGTACCTTTGTAAGCTTTATGATGTTGGAGAAATTGTAACAGCCTGGTTGCCTTGCCCAGGGCGATCGGCAAAACCCCAGTCACAGCAGGATCGAGGGTTCCTCCATGTCCGACTCGCTTGAGTTGCAAGAGGCGACGCACTCGCCCCACGCAGTCGTGGGAAGTCATGCCGGCTGGTTTATTTAAATTCAGAAAACCTTCAAAAGTCATTTAACAAATTAAAGAATGAAGTCAGCCTGACTAATAGAAGTACGGGGAACTCCGAACAGAGTAGCCAGAGTTTCCTTAGTGCTGGTAAGCTGAATAATTGTACTTGGGGTAGTTCCGCTAGTACCAGCGACAATTGTGAGTTCGGCAAAAGTAAGACCGGCGGCCAAGCGAATGCGATCGCTACCATCAGTAAAATCTGTAATCAAATCCGATTCTGACGAAAAACTCAGCGCAAAGGTATCATTTCCCAGCCCACCAGTTAAAGTATCTCTACCTTTATCGCCAGAAAGACTATCATCACCAGCACCCCCAAACAAGGAGTCATCGCCAGAACCCCCAAACAAGGTGTCATTGCCCGCGCCTCCCAACAAAGTATCGTTGTCTTGGTTGCCAAATAGCAAGTCATTGCCATCATCTCCAGTTTGGGAATCAGCACCTTTGCCACCATAAAGAGTGTCGTCGCCTTCATTACCCAACATCGTATCGCGACCGCTACCGCCGAACAGACAGTCATTGCCAGCATCGCCACGAATGGAGTCGTCGCCGTCTTCGCCGTAGATGAGATCGTTACCTCCTAAGCCAAAAATTGTATCCGGGCCTCCCAAACCGAAAATAGTATCAGCGCCGCTAGTACCTGTGAGGGAGTCCGGGCCGGAGGTGCCAATCTTGCCAATCCGGGACACTGTTGTACCACCGGGGGTGGGGGTGGGTGTGGGTGTGGGTGGATCTCAATGGCGATCGGATTTTTGATTGCCTCATGGCCAGCTTATCGGGGAACAGGACTCGGCTGAGGTTGAGGAGTTGGGGGTCTAGAGGCGGGGCGACTCGGCTGTGGGGGACTGTTGAGTAACTGTTGCAATTGCTGCGACGTGAGCGATCGCAAAATTCTCAGCCCTAGGGATTCTCTGGAGATGCTTTGAGCGTAGGAGGGTTCCACATACCGACGGAATTGGGACTGGTTGTTCAAATAGCTTTCCATGAAAGCAACGCTGAGTCCGTTTAGGTAGCGACGGGCTAAGGCGGGTTCTGGTCCGATGACATCGGCAGGTGGAATAAAGATGCTTTGAGGGGATTGGTCGATGGTGGAGAAGTGAGTGCCGTTTTTCATTAATACCAGATATTTGTTGGGCGATGTCAACCAAGTGAAAGGTTGAATTTGTTCTACCAAAGCGGGGGCGACTGTATCGGCGCTGCCTGCGATTACCATGACTGGAATTTGAATTTTACTGAGACTGGTTTCTCCCAGAATGCTGCTGCTAATCGGGTTAACGGCGATCGCAGCTTTGATGCGCGGATCGCCAAAATTGTACTCTAGGCGCTCCAATCCACGGGCGCGGCACTGCAACAGTAGTGAGATGTTCCAAGTGTCGTTTTCTAGCCGACAGTCTTTGTCTAGCTGTGCCAAATTCATGGGTGCCCCGGCTAAGGCCAAAGCGGTGTAACCGCCGAAAGATTGACCGATGATGCCGACTCGCTGCAAGTCTAATTGCCCTCGGTAAGTTGGATCGCCCAGAGACAGGGTGGTTAAATAATCTAGCAAGTCTTTGACATCCAGGGGGCGATTGACAAATTCTGCTGGTCCTACTACTTCGTTGGCTTTGCCTGTGATTAAGTCTTGCAGTTGTTTGGCGTTGCTGCCGGGGTGTTCGGGGACGGCGACGGCAAAGCCGTAGGAGGCTAGGTGTTTGGCTAAATATTCAAAGGAAATGCGATCGGAGCCTAAACCGTGGGAAATTACGACTACTGGGGCTGGTCGAGGGCTACCTTGGGGCAGATAGATGTCGATGGGAAAGGTGCGATCGCGATTGGGGTTTTTCAGAGTTACCGATGATTTTTTCCAGGTATAGGGGCCTGGTATTTGGGGTTGTAGTATTTGGGCTCTGGGAATTTCCGGTTCTGACACTGCTTGTTCTTCCGACAATTTGGCTACTCCTTCGATCGCCCGATTGGAACGGTTGACCAGCGTCGTCAGTTCGTTGGCGATGCCCAAGCCACGAGCGATGTCAATCCTGATCCCGTAGGTGGGAAATTTCCGTAACACGTTGACAATTGTGACACCTTCTGGGTCTGATGCCGCTAAAATTAAGGCAGCTCGAATCGCGTAAAATCCAGGCTGTCTAGCTTTCGTCTGAATTACTCTACCCAAGCGCTCCAGCAGCAATTCTCCTTGGTCTGTGTAGAGGAATTGGGCGATCGTCACGGGGCTGATTTCAGCACGAGCTTGCAAGGCGCTCTGAATCTGCTCTAGCTGTTCTGGTTTGGCGTACTGAGCGAAGCCGTCTAAGTAGGAGTCTATTTTGCCTTCTGTGGCGAACAGTGCCAGGGAGTCGATCGGAACTGATACTTCTAGTGGGCCGTAAGTTACGTAAATCCGTTCGGCTGCGATCGCAGGTGTGGCCGTGCAAACAGCCGTAAATGCAAACAATCCTAGGTATTTTTGGATGCCAGAGAGCCGAGTGCGATCGGCACCAGGGGAGGGACTCGGAAACAGAAATTTCATAACTTTTATACCCAGGACTTCTAATAATTAGTCGATCAAACAGTCTATATTGTTTCACCAATATTTAATACGGAAAAATCGATCGGTTTCCCATAAATTTAGGTTATGGTGTAAAACATCACCCTAAATCACATTTGGGCTTTAACAACCCTAGCTTCCTTTTCCAATTCAATGTCTTGATGTTAAGCCTGCTAACATCCCAATTAATTATTTTTGCCATCATGTTTAGATCGGTGCGATCGCATCTGTAAGTAAAGTTTGAGTGAGAGAATTTATGATGTTCAATGCCACCGCTATCCTGATAGACGCTTTTGTTCAAGAGCTACAGGCTGGCTATCGCCGTACCTACGGCAAATACAAGCCAGACTACCCAGAAATCATCGCCTGGGCAGGGACAATGGCTCTGGAAAATATCGCTAATTGTGATGCTCTATACCACAACGTAGAACATACCATGCTGGTAGCCCTAGTCGGACAAGAAATTCTCCGGGGCAAGCATATTCGTGAAGGAGGAGTGTCGCCGGAAGATTGGCTGCACTACCTCATATCCCTACTGTGCCACGATATTGGCTACATCAAAGGCGTTTGTCGCCAAGACCAAGAAGCTGTCGGTCTTTATGCAACGGGGATTGACGGCGGCATGGTGTCCGTACCCATTGGCGCAACTTCCGCCAGTTTAACTCCTTATCATGTCGATCGGGGCAAACTGGTAATTGACGAACGCTTCGGCGGCCACACACTAATTGATGCCGAACAAATCAAACGCAATATAGAATTGACTCGCTTTCCAGTTCCTGCAAGCGAAACCCATCAAGACAGAAACAATTATTCGGGACTAGCCCGAGCAGCAGATTTAATTGGTCAATTGAGCGACCCCAATTACCTGCGAAAAATTAGTGCCCTGTTCTACGAATTTGAAGAAGTCGGCACTAATAAAATTCTAGGTTACAAATCTCCAGGAGATTTGCGACAAAACTATGCCAAATTTTATTGGAATGGAGTGTTTCCCTACATTCCGGCCGCTCTCAACTATTTAGACTTAACCCAAGGCGGAAAACAGATTGTTGCGAACCTCTACGCTAATGTCTTTCAGGTAGAACACGCTGAACCCCTCGCTTTCACCAAAGTCAACTCTCAAGATTTGCTTAAATCTCGTGGAAAAGGCAATTTAAAAGGAGAAAAAGATGCTGAAAATTTAGTATTTTCAATTTCCGGAGAAACAAAGAAATTTAACGAATTTCCCGATCTAAATCTCTAATCAGATCGCAGCATTAACACTGACGAAAATCCAGGGAGCCAGAATTAGGATTAAAAAATATTAACCTAGTTGCTGACTCTTTTTATTTGAGGTAAAATAGAGTTAATAACTCGTTGTTTGTTAGGGAGAGCTAGGTGATGACAACCAGCAACATTGAAGTCGTTTTTAGCTTTGATACCACCGGCAGTATGTACCCCTGCTTGACGCAAGTTCGCCGCAAAATTAAAGAGACGGTAACAAGACTGCTCGATGAAATTCCAGGCATTCGCATCGGAATTATTGCCCACGGAGACTATTGCGATGCTGGCAGCACCTACGTCACTAAACACCTAGATTTGTCCGGCGATGTCGCCACCATTTGCAATTTTGTGCAAAATGTCCAGCCTACAGGTGGCGGCGATGCTCCCGAATGTTACGAATTAGTATTACACGAAGCTCAGTCACTTTCTTGGACTCCAACTAATGCCAAAACCTTGGTACTAATTGGCGACGATATCCCCCACGCACCGGCTCAAACTCCTCAAAAACTTAACTGGCGTCACGAAGTAGATAAATTAGCACAGATGGGAATAGCCGTTTATGGCATCCAAGCTCTCAACCGTAAGCACGCTACTTTATTCTACAAAGAACTAGCCGAAAAATCTGGCGGTTTTCACCTCAATCTCGACCAATTTTCCTACATCACAGACCTGTTTTTAGCCGTTTGTTACCAACAGTCATCTAGCGAACAACTACAAGCCTACGAACAAGAAGTTGTCAGTCAAGGTCGGATGAATCGCGGATTAAACAAAATGTTTAATACCATGCTGAAGCGGGAAGGAGTTGCTGCTTATGAATCAGCAGAATTGCGAGCCGTAAAACCAGGGAGATTTCAGATTCTGGAAGTAGACAAGGAAATTTCAATCAAAGCATTTGTTCTGGAGAATGGTTTGAGTTTTAAAACCGGTCGTGGGTTTTATGAATTTACTAAAACAGAAACGATTCAAGGTAAGAAAGAAATTGTGTTGATGGAGCGTTCCACAGGAGATTTGTTTGAAGGAGAAGCGGCGCGAGAAATGTTAGGTTTACCAATGGGGGAGACAGTTCGCATCAAACCGAGTAATCTAGAAAAGTATGCGGTTTTTGTACAAAGTACCTCTGCCAATCGCAAACTGATGGGGGGAACTCGTTTCCTTTATGAAGTTGAAGATTGGGATCGTTAATCAAACTTAAATATCCAAACTGCAACCGCCGAGCGACTCGGATAATGCTAAAATTTATACTATCTGTATTTATTCTCAGTATCGGCGGTTAAAAAATATACACTTTAAAATTAATATGCAGCCCGAAATTAAACAGCGAGTTAAACAATTGAGGAAGCAGCTACAGGAAGCTAGCTATGCTTATTATGTTTTGGATGCCCCGATGTTGGCAGATGAGGTGTACGATCGCCTTTATCGCGAATTACAAACCCTAGAATCCGAATATCCTGAATTAATCACCGCAGAAAGTCCAACTCAGCGCGTCGGAGAAAAGCCCGCTACTCAATTTTATAGCGTTAAGCACAATATTCCTCTATACAGTTTGGAAAATGCTTTTGATATTGCAGAATTCGCTAAATGGCAGGAGCGATGGCTGCGAGTAGCATCCGCCCTAACCCCCACTTATCAAGATGGAAATTCACCCCCCCTAACCCCCCCTTATCAAGGGGGGGGACAAGATGGAATTGCACCTCCACCTAGCAATGACGAAAACGGGGAAATTACTCCCCCCCTTAGCAAGGGGGGGCTGGGGGGGGGTTCCTCCGACGAAAACGGGGAAATTACTCCCCCCCTTAGCAAGGGGGGGCTGGGGGGGGGTTCCTATGTTTGCGAGTTAAAAATTGACGGTTCAGCTTTGGCATTAACCTATGAAAATGGAGTTTTAGTTCGGGGTGTGACGCGGGGAGACGGCGTTTCTGGAGAGAACATTACTCAAAATGTCAAGACAATTCGCTCGATTCCTCTGAAGTTAAATTTAGATAATCCGCCACCGATTGTAGAAGTGCGGGGAGAGGCTTTTTTGTCCTTAGCTGTATTTGAGGAAATTAATCGGGAACGGGAAAAAGCAGGCGAACAACTATTCGCTAATCCTCGGAATGCGGCGGCGGGTACGCTGCGACAGTTGGATTCTAAAATTGTGGATCAGCGAAAGTTAGATTTCTTTGCTTATACTCTGTATTTTGATCGGGGTAAAACATCGAAAAAAAATGAGGCAGAGCCTCTGGATCTGCGTTACCAGGCTCTGCCTGGTAACGAGGGTGAACCTGTAGGGGATAACGAGGGAAAAACCCAGTGGGATTCTTTGGAATTATTGCAAACAATGGGATTTAAAGTAAATCCTAACCGTAAGATTTGCTATTCTTTAGATGAGGTTCAGGAGTATTACGAATTATGGGACACTCAACGGCAAAATTTGCCTTACATGACTGATGGAGTTGTAGTCAAGATTAATTCCGTTGAATTGCAAAAACAGTTAGGTTTTACTCAGAAATTTCCCCGTTGGGCGATCGCCCTTAAGTATCCAGCCCAAGAAGTGCCTACAATAGTAGAAGCCGTCACCATCCAAGTAGGTAGAACAGGGGCCTTGACACCTGTAGCAGAACTAAAACCAGTGCAGTTAGCCGGAACTACAGTGTCACGGGCTACTCTCCATAATAGCGATCGACTTTCCAACTTAAATCTCCACATTGGCGATACTGTAATTGTCAGAAAAGCTGGAGAGATTATACCAGAAGTAGTGCGAGTTTTACCAGAAATTCGTCCAGATTCTGCTCAACTATTTCAAATGCCTACTTGCTGTCCCGAATGCGAACAACCCGTGGTTCGCCAAAAAGGGGAAGCCGTTACCCGCTGCATTAATACATCTTGTCCCGCAATTTTGCGGGGTTCCCTGATTCATTTTTGCAGTCGGGATGCGCTAGATATTAATGGTGTAGGAGAAAAATTGGTGCAGCAGATGGTTGATAGCAATTTGCTAAATTCTGTCGCAGATTTGTATGATTTAACACCAGAAAAATTGATGAAATTAGAGCGAATGGGTGCTAAATTAGCCGAAAAGTTAGTAAATGCGATCGACCAATCAAAAACTCAACCTTGGTCGCGGGTACTTTACGGTTTGGGAATTCGGCACGTCGGAAGCGTTAACGCCCAATTGCTGACCGAAAGATTTACCAATGTAGAAGAATTAGCCTCAGTATCCGCCGCCGCCATTGAAGGTGTTTATGGCATAGGTCCAGAAATTGCTCAATCGGTTTATCAGTGGTTTCAAGTTCCCGCCAATCAAAATTTAATTGAACGCTTAAAAACTACAGGATTGCAATTAAAATCAGAACCAAAAAAACACAGTTCCACACAAAACAATTTGCAATTAGCTGGCCAAACTTTCGTCATCACTGGAACTTTACCAACTCTAAAACGAGATGAAGCTAAAGATTTGATTCAAAAAGCAGGAGGAAAAGTCACAAATTCCGTTAGTGCTAAAACCAACTATGTAGTTGTCGGAGAAGACGCAGGCTCCAAGTTAGAAAAAGCTCAATCTTTAGGAATACACCAACTTACAGAATCAGAGTTAATACAACTGCTAGAGCAACCATAAATCCTAGATAAAACTTAATGTATACCTCTGAACTCTTTCTCTGCGCCCTCTGCGCCCTCTGTGGTTCAAAAAAAGCTTCTTTGACTGCAACGTAAATTTTGCTAAAATTAATCTAGTACACTCAATCCAAGCCCAAGGAAATACATTATGTCAGAATCCGGTTGTATCGGAATGATTAAACCTGACTAGAACACAGAGGACACAGAGAAAGAGAGGAGAGAAATAATAATTCCGATGTCAACGGATTTGATATGACGCAGAAACCGGGTTTTTGACCCCCCGTGGGTCTAGGACTGTATAAGTCACCGATGTAAATATTTGGGATCAATATTTTCTATTTTCCTTCCCAAATCAAATCTAAACGATCTTGAGATTCTTGTAAGGCTTTTTCTACAGGTTGTCCTAGCATAGAAGCTTCGATGGCGCGACCTAAATTTTGTGAAATGCGACTATATCCCGCGATAATAGGACGCGATCCGGCAACGGACATTTGATCTACAAAAACTTTAATCACAGGTTTTCGTTTGATAAATTCTTGATAAGCTTGACTCTGCGCTGACTTCATATTAGCAGGTAAAAATCCAGTGCCAATACTCCATTTGGTTTGAAATTGTTCACTCAAAGCATACTCCAAAAACTTGAGGGCAGCCTTCTGTCTTTCGGGAGTAGTTTTCATCACAAATAATGTCCCAGTTCCGGTGACTGTGGCTGGCCGAATATCGCTCGGCACTGGAAAAACTCCATAATCAACATTACTTTTCATAATATAAGTCCAAGGGCCAGTAATTTGCATTGCGACACGGCCGGAAATAAAATCGTCTTCTTCATAACCTCTTTCTGGCATTGATAAAGTCGCGGAACCATCTTTTAATAAATCTTGCCAAAATTGTATAGCCTTAATCGCACCCGGATTCATTAAATTAGGGCGATTATTTTCGATTATTTGACCATTGGCGCTTAGTAAAAAGGGAAACCAAGTGAAAGTAGTCCATTCTCCTTTTCCAAAAGGAATTAACATTCCATACTGTTCTGGTTTCCCATCAGAGTCTTTATCTATAGTTAGTTTTTTCGAGACTTCCCTTAATTCATCCCAAGTTTTAGGTAATTCCGTGATTCCGGCTGCTTTAAATAATTTAGGACGGTAAAAAATCCCTATAGAACTGGTAGAGATAGGCACTGACCATGTATGACCGTTTAATTGAATTTCTTCGAGAACACGGGGATACAGTTCTGACTTCACTGGCAATTTGTCTAACCAATCTTCTAGGGGAACAATGGCATCTAAATTAACAAATTGACCTGTCATTTGGGGGTAAAAAGAAAGGATATCCGGTGGAGAATTACCCACCACAGATGTCAAGATTTTTGGTAATTGTTGGTCTAGTTCACCAGCGAAAATAGATTCTACCTGAATGTCATGATTTTTCTGATTAAATTCTGCGACTAATTTTTGGAATACATCTCGGTTGACAGGAGGGTTAATTCCTTGCCATAGGGTTAAGTGAATGACTCCATCATTTTTGTGACTGACGGTTTGGCATCCTGTAAAAATAAACAAACCTACAGCGAGGATAATCGCTATTAAAGCACTTTTTTTGGGTGAAGCGATCGCCTTTATTTTCTTAATCATTATTTAAATCAATATTTGCTGTAAAACTCTTACTCACACTGTCTTCCGCTCTCGTGTAAATATAAGTACGAGGTTGAGAAATTTTTACCGCTTTGAATTTTTTTTCAGCCCTTTCCCATAAATCGGTATCTTCTCCATAGGAAATATTTTGAAACCCTCTTAATTCAAACAAAACATGACGTTTCAGAAAAAAAGTAGCACCCATAACACACTCTTCAGCATTAATTAGTTTTCCAGGTTGATAATAATCAGCTACAAAAATATCTCCATCCGTCTCAAAACCACCCGCAATACAATCCACTTCAGGATTAGCTTTCATATACTCCAAACGGGATTCTAAGTGATTTGGTTTATATCGATCGTCGCTATCTAGAAAAGTAATGTATTTACCGAAAGATGCTTGAATACCCGCATTTCTGGATAATCCCATTTTCCGGTTTTTATGCTTAAAATAGCGGATGTTTTCATATTTTTCCAGAAAGGGATTAATGATGTCAAATGTATCATCTTGACTGCCATCATCTATAATAAGTAACTCCCAATCTTTAAAGGTTTGATTGAGTACGCTATTAATGCAATCGATCAAATATTTAGCTCGATTGTAAGTAGGTACAATAATTGATATTTCTGGGATATAAGAAAAACTCAGAGGACTCATAGGTGTAACAAAATGATAAATTGTATATTTTGCAAGATGTTTGCAAATGGAAACTTGAAAAATTTAGACTTATTATATCATATTTTAATCAAAATATCAAGGTATTATATTAGCAATGTAGCTATAGCAATCCTAAATCATTTGTGAATTTCTTACTCCCTCGCCTTAATAAGGTCCGGGTTGGGGTGGGGTAAAAAACTTTACGACTCCTGCAAGGACTGCTATAGCAATATACACCCTAGCTACTTTTGCTAATTTAATGGTACATGATTTGATTAAGACCGTAGTGCTAATCAGGTTATGGGAGGAGAGTGGGATGATTTATGGCAATTTTCCTGTTCGGCTGTCTGGATGTTTATTTAACTATGCAATCCTTTAATTTCGATGAGTAACAATTCGCTGCCATCAATCCAATAAAATACCTCCTTTGAAACAACATCATAAGCTTCAAAGTCTTCGATACACCAGGAACTTATGTGTTCTTCGTGTGGGTTATTGAACACTTCTTCTTGTGGCCACAATCCCAAGGGAATATTAATGATAATTTTTTCCCCTTTTTTGATGATTTTTTCAATTAAAGCGACGGCTTCATCTTTAGGTAGATGTTCAAGAATATCACCCACAATGATTAAATCATAGTTGCTGACATCATCAATAACTTTTTGTGCGTCTCCTATGAAAATCTGGTCATACAAAAACCGATGAGTCTCCAGAATATAAGGCTCAAAAATCTCAATGCCATCTATCTTAATACGCCATTCCGATTTGTTGTATCTTCCTTGTCCAATTTCCAGATATTCTCGTAACAGAAATCCCCATTTGCCAAAACCAATACCAATATCTAGTACAGATTTAGGAGAAATGTCCCATATTTTCTCAATTGTTGGAGAAATATGTTTCCAACTCGATGACGGCATATAATTACCTGCGATGGATTATGTCATCTTAAACCATACCATTTATAGGTAAAAATACAATAGCTGCTCCCGACTTAAATTTCCACTGCTGCAATTGCTGTTTTTTGGATAATATCAAATCCTCTCTTCATCAGAATTATTCATCTCTCCGATATCTCTCTGTGTTCTCTGCGCTCTCTGCGGTGAAATCATTCCGATTCCACCGGAAATGATATAACTCGATCGCACATCACACTCAGCAATCAATGCTAGTGGAAAGTAAGTATACCATAAATCTGGTATATCTCACTTATCTGGTTGCGGTGTCAAGTATGTGTTGCTTCCAGAGATACTTATGCTTAAACTACTTTGTTTGTCAAGTACCATTTGTACCAAATTAGATGAAATTACGGTGATGGCTCTACCCTCCCCTAATTATAAAGTAATTCCAAAAAAATCCCGACTTTTGAGTCTATTTATATCCGATCCTACATCTGTGAAATTACCAAGGATTTCCAATCATAGTGAAACTACTCCAATAGTAAGGATGAGAGAAATTGCGGTTTGATTGCTGTAAATTAGGAGGTAAATTTAAAGTGGAATTGGTGGTGACTAACTGTCGGTTTGTCATCCTAATTTTACCAGCAATCATCGCCTGTTGAGCAAGTTGCAGAGCCTCTGTCTTAATTATCGATCCTCGAAGTTGGTTGTAAAATTCACTCATCAGTCCCAAAGTGCCTCCATCATCAACATACCATAAACTCCCTAGGGCAGATTTAGCGCCGGATTTGACAGCTAAACCTCCAAAACCTAACTCTGCTTCCCGATCGCCCAAAGCCGTTCTACAAGCACTTAACACCAACAATTCCACTTGGGGACTGCGCCAATTCAAACTTTCCATGCGATCTAGCTGCAATTTATAATTCCACATTTGAATGTAAGAATTGCTAGATTTTCCGGGTAGAAATTCAGCATGAGTTGCTAGGTGAACGATCCGAAATCCTCCCTGTTTGTGTTGGGAATTGAGATTATCTATAGTGAAAGTCGAATTGAGAAAAGATTGTCCCCGCCACTCACCATTAATTACCTGTAATTCTAGTGGTACACTGGGTAAGGGTTTTTGGTCAACAAACTCCGATCTACCCATTCCTAATAAGGAAGCACTCCTCACAGATTGATAATCGGTATTGGTATTGCTGAAACTGGGAATGAGACTAAAATTATATTTTTCAATTAAGAAGCCTTTCCCATCGTGTAAAGCGGCAAAGGGTAGGCTGCGCAGCCCTGGATCTACTGATAGTAACAGGGTATGAATGCCTAATTTTTCTAAATCAGGCTCTAGCTGTGAGAACAACCATTTGTATAGTTGTTGGGCGGGAGGTAAATAGGTGTTAGTGTTGATTTTTCTAGGATTAGTAATTTCATCCCGTAGTTGCTTGACTACGGGGAACAAAGCTGCTCTGTTGGCTGCGGGTACGCTGTAGCGAATTGGTTGTCCTAGGGGAGGAATTAAGATTATTTCTAATTGTTCGTATCGGGAAACTAGATAAATAATACCAGACCGCCTACCTGTTTTTTGTTGGATGGTTTGTAAAGAGTTTTGAAATTTATTAATCATCACGTTTTGCTCTGGGATGTTGGCGGTGACACCCAGATGTTCTAAAAATTCTTGATTTCTAATTTTTTCGATTTCCCAGACTGTTTTCTGTAGGTTATTTTGTTCAAAAATGCGATCGGGAGACGGAACATATCCCAGAACTTGATCTCCATTAGGGTTGACAATTGTTGATGTTTTTGAGTCTTTTGGAGGTATAACACCGCTGTGGGACAACTGGCTGGTGATACTTGGATCGATGGTTAAAACTCGATCGCCTATACCGCCAGGATTGTCTAAGGGTGCAATTTTGCGAGGTTGAGAGTCTTCTGGATTGAGGGTGGAAGATTCTGGTTTCGGTGTGGGTGTGGCTGTGGCTATGGCTGTCACAGGTGCGATCGGTGTTACGGGTACTTCGACAGATTCTAGGGTTGATGTTACCTGCTGATTTACCTGCTGGTTGATGACAGTTACCTCTGGATTTCCCGGCTGGTTTATTACTGTTTTTTCCTGATTTTCCTGTGGACTTATGACAGTTATCGGTGGAGTTTGAGTCGGACTTATGACAGTTATCGGTGGAGTTTCAGTCGGATTTATGACAGTTATCGGTGGAGTTTGAGTCGGATTTGTGACAGTTATCGGTGCAGTTTGAGTCGGATTTGTGACAGTTATCGGTGCAGTTTCGCTGGGAGTTGGAGTTACAAGCGCCGTTGGAGTTGGAGTTTGATTGGGAGTCGGAGTTATCGCCGGCGTGGGAGTGGGAGTGACACTGGGAGTGGGAGTTTCACTGGGAGTGGGAGTTATCGCGGGCGTGGGAGTTATCGCGGGCGTGGGAGTGGGAGTGACACTAGGAGTGGGAGTGACACTGGGAGTCGGAGTGGGAGTGACACTAGGAGTGGGAGTGACACTGGGAGTCGGAGTGGGAGTGACACTAGGAGTGGGAGTGACACTGGGAGTCGGAGTTATCACCGGAGTTGGAGTTTCACTGGGAGTGGGAGTGACACTGGGAGTGGGAGTGACACTGGGAGTCGGAGTGAC
>RDXH01000366.1 GCA_004292745.1 Oscillatoriales cyanobacterium
GGACGGAACATCAATGTCATCCTCCAACACAGTTCGCGGTTCTGATGCACATAACTTCTCTGTTGTTCGCAGCGCTGAACTCACTGCGAGAGTTGCACAGGACTGCCAGCTAAACAAAGCCGACGCTAAAGATTTGTCTGCCCAGAGCACGCTCACTGATGCTGAAGCATTAGAATTAAGCAGCTTGGAAGCTACAGTCGAACGGAGCTTGAAAGCTTTTTGGGAAATAGGGCAAGCTTTGCGCCATATCCGGGATCGACGTCTCTACCGACAAGACTTCTCGACTTTTGAAGACTATTGCACTAATCGGTGGGAAATGTCTCGTCGCTCAGCTTACCAATTTATCGAGGCGGCAACCGTGTACGAAAATGTGCGCCATGGCGCACAAATCCTTCCCGCCAATGAGCGCCAAGTTCGCCCTCTAACAGCACTACCCTCCCAAGAGCAGCCTAGGGCTTGGGCCCAAGCCGTTTCTACTGCTCCGAACGGCAAACTTACGGCTTTTCACGTTGCCCAAGTTGTTGAAGAACACCAGAAAAAAATTTCGAGGAATAAGTCTAACAACGAGAACAGTTCCAAAAACCAACGAACTCAAACAACCAGTCATCCGTCAAACCGTGAAATTTCAGCATCCACTCAAAAGAATGCTGGGGAATTGGGAGCAACATCCAGTCAGACAGAAACTCCATGCCGAAGCTGCTGGAATTGCTATTATTGCAGTTTTGAGCCTGTTCAAGACGACCCTCACAGTTTTTATTGTCAAAAGCTAGGCAAACTAAGCTTTATTGAGAAAGATGGTAACGAACGAGGAGCTAAATGTAAATTGTGGCTCGATCGATGGATCGAGCCAGAGTTAGTCAAAAAGGCAAAACGAGCCCAACGAGATACTTTTACTTTAACTATACAGCTCCCGATACACCTGCAAGCCCAGATGCAAGATGTGGCTAAAACTCAAGGGCTGGCTGTAGTAGATTGGGCAGCACAACAAGATGTGGCTAAAACTCAAGGGCTGGCTGTAGTAGATTGGGCAGCACAAGTCCTCAAAGCAGCAGTTTCTACAATCAGTTTTGCTTCTGAAGTCCAGCCTACTCATAACATTACGCCCGCCACCACAAGTGAGAATCATCTTTTGATTCCAAAGAGTGAATTGATGTCTTCTCATTCAAGTCAATAACTCGTGAGTTTCTTCCCTAACATTCCTCTAACCAAGTTTGAATTACTCCTAACAAATTATCCTGACTGGGGGGAAAGCCGCGTAAAGGTGGTTCGAGGGGTTCATCGGTTATCCAGAGGATGTGCAAACCCAGGTTAGCATCGGCGATTTTGCGACAGCAGGTGAGGAGTGTGGCATGAGGGCTACACTCATATAGAACCCATTTGAGATCTTTTTAGGCGGCTAGTCGCTTGAGCATCAGCCGAATAAAGCATAGTTTGAGCTTGGCGTTGGAACGTTCGAGTGTGCGGTCAGCCGAATAAAGCATAGTTTGAGCTTGGCGTTGGAACGTTCGAGTGTGCGGTCAAAATTTTTGACTAGACTCTTACACCTTTCCACCCAAGCATTTGACCGCTCAATTACCCCGGAAAGCAGCAACAGGCACAAATCCAGATAACCCTTTCGCTTCTTTCTCGGCTTTTGATGGCTTGGCAGAGAGTTCAAATTGAATTTTGGTCATAATTTCAGGATAAATCGCCTCTAAAGCTTGAGTCAGTTTGTCAGGATGATAACCGTTATCTAGTAAGATAGTAGTCTTGGGTAAATCAACTGGCTTAGATTGGAAATAATCGATGTTGTTGGAAAGCATTTCAATCAAACCTTGGTCGTCTGACACATTAGCTTTAGTGCAGTGAGTAAAGAAGGGGAAGCCTAGAATATCTACCGCTAAGTGTCTTTTAATACCATTAGTACATTTATAAAAACAAAACCCTTTCGACTCAATACTCGCGTTACAAGTGTTTTTCACCGCTTGAGAGTCAATCATGATGAGGGTAGTCCATTCTGGTTTTTTTTGACTTGTTCACGTGCTTTCTGATGTAATTTGGTCATGATTAGATCGATTGCACCCTCTTCACACCAATTTTGATAGTGCCAGAAAACAGTTGAATATGGTGGTAGATCTCTTGGTAAGTCACCCCAATTACAACCGTTCTTGAGCTGATAAAATATGCCATTCAAGATTTGTCGCTTTGTCCACACCGGAGGTCTAGTTTTCTTTTTCTGGGGTAGTAATGGCTCGATTATTTCCCACTCTTTGTCTGTCAAGTCACTTGAATACCCCATTTCTCACCTCAATTTACTCAAATTCACCTACTCTGCCTTGATTCTACGCTATCGCCCAAAGATCTCAAATGGGTTCTATAG
>RDXH01000272.1 GCA_004292745.1 Oscillatoriales cyanobacterium
AGGATGATGGCGCTAGCTTGAGCTTTTCTTTGGGTTTGACGACGGTTTAAGAGTCCTAGTTGCAGATAGAAAAATTCGTCAAACACTAAGCGGCGACGGGCGGCTGCTAAACAATCGCGATCGAGCGGAAAGTGAATATTGGTAACAGCATCGGCTAAACCCATTAAACCATAGCGATCGCGCAAAGGGGCAGGTAAGGATTCTGACAACTGTTTCGCCGCCGGCATCACAGCCAAAATCCCCCGTCTCACCACGCCTGCATCCACCCCATCTGTCAGTGGATAAACGGGTATCAGGCGGCCGACTTTCATGGATTCGATCGCACTTCCTGAGTCATCTAATACTTCTAATTCAGGATTTTCTAAAGTAATTCCATATTTTCCCTGCTTGACTAATCCCGAAGCAGCTAGTATAGCACCCGTACAATACTCACGTTTTTTGTGTTCTTGCCAACCGCGATTGCTGTAGCGTGGGCCTGCAAAAAAGCGACTGAGTTTAATTTCGCCACTGCGGTCTTTTAAAATTAATTCTAATATCGTTAATTTCTTATTTTTTGGACTAGAAAAGCAATTACAGCGCTTGACTTCGGCAATCAAAGTGACTGTTTCTCCAGCTACTAATTCCCTTATTTGTACTTGCTTGGCGTAGTCAATGTGGTTGCGGGGATAGTAGTAAAGCAAGTCGTATACAGTGTATAAACCCAATTTAGCCAAGCGATTGCCGTTTCCGGGCCCGATTCCGGTGACGCGGGTCAATTCTTGTGTCAGAGTCAAACTCACTGCTGTTGATGTTGAACTCAGAGGTGCGGTGCGAGGGGAAATTGGGGGATTTTGTGTTTCCTGTGTTTCCTGTGTTTCCTGTGTTTCTGGTTCCGCTTGTTGGCTGCTTTGTTGTTCCCAAACTCGCTGGGTTTGTGTCAGAAAACTGCTGGTGATGGCGAGCAAATGTTGACGTGCTTCGATATCCTTCTGTGGATAGATGTCAAATTCGGCGGCTAATTGGCGGGTGCGATCGCGCAAATTGGCAGTCACCACACCAGCGAGTTGTCTTAAGCTGACACTTAGAAACTCGCTGAAACGGTATTGACTGCCTTGTAAATCGTTAAATCCGCGATCGGCTTCTACTGCAAGAGCTTTCTGCCACCGCTGCCATTCTGGTTGGTTATTAGTCATCAGTCATCAGTCATTAGTCATTGGTTATTGGTTATTTGTTATTGGTGATTTGTTATTAGTTATTGGTTATTAGTTATTGGTTATTTGTTATTGGTGTTAATTCCAATGCCCAATTCTCCATTCCCCATTCCCTACCCTATCCCCCCTAGGGGGGGTCAGGGGGGGGGCTAGCCCAATTCCCCATTCCCCATTCCCAATTCCCAATTCTCCAGTCATTAGTTACTAATCATAGCTCAATAATTCCAGACAACTGACAAATAACTAATCTTCCAACCAACTCGACCGCCAAGCCGACTCAGCCTCCACCACCGCTAATTCGCGTCGCTTTTTCTGGTAATCGCGTCCCAGAGTGTTTAACCGCACAGATAAGTTCCGAATTTGTTGACGGTAAGTTGAGGTTGCTACATCGGCAAACTCTATTTCCGACAATCGCAGTTTAATGGCTGTAATTTGGATTGTGGTAGTACCTCTGGTTTCTCTCAAGCTTTTCGATTCTGAGGAACTACCTGTTTCAATGATGATATTTAATAAATGAGGCGGTCCCGCGACGCTTTCCCCGGAGGATTCTGCTTGATAAGCAGCTTCTAAAACCTGTTCTGGCAATTGATTGGATAAGATTCCCGATTGTTGCAGTAAGCGATTTACGTCGCGAGAAAGCTGTTTGATAATGTTAAATATTGCCTTTTCAATAGTCCGTTGCCAGCGCGCCAAAGTTTCCGGTGAATTTGGAGGTAACTCTTGGTTTCGGGTGGGATATTGATAATTAATGATCGAATCTTCTTGTTCTTCTATATCCCGATCGTCATCTATATTATCATCTTCTTCTCTGTTTTCATATTCGGCCAGTTCATCATATTCTTCGTCTTCATCTTCTTCTAGGTCTGCGGTTGGATCTTCTTTCGTTGCTAGCGATCGCAATTTTTCTTGAGATATTGCAGCTAAAAGCCTTACCGAATGCTGCATTTTCTGCCGTTCTTTGAATGACAACTTGAGAAACGCATCTGGTGTTACTTGAGTGCAAAGGTGATAGCAAGCCAAAATCAACTGCTTTCGCACTGCTTGTCCCAAAGCCGTTAGATAATCTTCGTAGGTACTGCGAAACTCCAAATTCAAGCCTGTTAAAGTTTCTTCTAGTGCTGCCAAATCTTGCTCTATTCGCTGTCTAGATCCCACCATCTCTCCCCGCTCAAATTTTAAAAAATTGAGAGTTAAAAACTAAAAATGTAAGCATGGCGATCGCATTTTTGGCTTTTAATTCTCAATTTTAATGGTTAATTACTGAATACCCATTTGGGCAGCGACTTCATCGGCAAAATTAGCTTCTACCTTTTCAATACCTTCACCCAACACAAAGCGCACGAATCGGCGAACTTGGATATTTTCTCCAATCAGGGCGATCGTTTGTTTCACCAACTCTTCCACCGAGATGTTTTGGTCGCGAATAAAAGGCTGATCCATCAAAGACAACTCTTTCAAACGCTTGTCAATCCGACCTTGAACAATCTTTTCTTTGATATTTTCCGGCTTGTTGCCCAAGTCATCCTTGCCCATTTCAATTGCCTTTTCTCTTTCGACAATTTCCGGTGGGATGTCTTCAACTTTCACGTATTCCACGTTGGGACAAGCTGCAATTTGCATGGCAATATTCCGCACCAAAGCTTGGAAATCTTCGCGGCGGGCGACAAAATCGGTTTCGCAGTTTACTTCGACCAACACGCCAACGCGGCCGCCTGTGTGAATGTAGCTACCGACAATACCTTCTGAGGCAACTCGTCCACCTTTTTTGCCCGCAGAAGCTAGACCTTTTTTCCGCAGCCATTCAACGGCTTTTTCTAGGTCGCCTTCATTTTCAACGAGGGCTTTTTTGCAGTCCATCATGCCCGCGCTGGTTTTGTCGCGCAGTTCTTTAACAAGTTTTGCAGATATTTCCGCCATCTTCTTTAATTTCCCAATCAAAATAAGTTATTAGTCCTTAGTCATTAGTCATTAGTCATTAGTCATTAGTCCTTAGTCACTAATTTTAATGTTAATGATTCTCTGTTAATGATTAGACTTTTTGACAAAATACACAGTTCGCTCAGGGAGACTTTGCATTTGTAGCGCCATAATTAATTATGGCGCTAACTTGTGGCCGTTGCCAGCAATCTAGTGACATACTCCCACATCATAATCTGTACTCAGATTTGATGTGGGCTTCTTAACAGCCCGATGAAGGGTATGTAAGATTTCCTTGATGGTACTGTTATCCATAGAACCAACTATGGAAAGATTCCCACTAGGGCGTTTTATACTGGGGAAAATGTCCAACCCCAGTCTTTTTAGGTTAATCGCAGCATTAAGATCACGATCTACCATCAAAGAATTTTGCTCGTCCCAATACTCTCGAATATTGCAGTCGGTGAAAACCATTTCATTCCGATAACACAGAAGCATTGAGGTGTAAGCAGGTTACAGATGGAATCCTCACCTCACGCGCCTTTCATCCCACACTAACCGAGGCGGTATAGTGTGGGGATTCCCGTCTGTCTAGCTAAGGAACCCTAGGACTCGTCTGCTTCGCCGTCGTCGGTTTCATCATCTGGATCTACATAATTGGGGTCATCCAATTCTTCGATTTCGCCCTCATAGCCATCGTAAGCACCTTCGTAGTCGTAGTCTTCATCGATGTCATTACCTTCGAGTTGACCGTGACGACCTTCATAGATGGCATCAGCCAACTTGCCAACAATCAGCTTAATCGATCGAATAGCATCGTCGTTAGCGGGAATTGCAATGTCCACCAAATCGGGGTCACAGTTAGTATCGAGTAAAGATACGATCGGAATTCCCAATTTTTGGCATTCCAACACCGCATTATACTCTCGGCGTTGGTCTACCAGAACCACTCCGTCGGGAATCTTCCGCATGGACTTAATTCCGCCCAGATACTTCTGGAGTTTGACCATTTCACGACGCAGCACCGAAGCTTCTTTTTTGGGCAACAAATCGAGAGCACCTGTTTCCTCGCGGCGCTCCAAATCCTTGAGGCGTTCTACGCGGGACTTAATTGTCGTCCAGTTGGTGAGCATTCCACCCAGCCAGCGCTGGTTGACATAATAAGCACCACAACGTTGGGCTTCTTGTGCTACAATCCCGGCAGCTTGGCGCTTCGTACCGACGAATAGAAACTTTTTGCCTTTTTCGGAGGCTACTCTCATGTACTCATAGGCATCTTCCATGAGCTGAGCGGTTTGCACGAGGTCGATGATGTGAACCCCGTTGCGCTCTGTAAAAATGTATGGAGACATTTTCGGGTTCCACCGACGGGTTTGGTGTCCGAAGTGAACTCCTGACTCTAGCATTTGAGCCAAACTGACTACTGGCATGGTTTTTAACTCCTAATTCGGGTTAATCCTCCACCCGGTCGTATTTCTGAAGGTTTGCGCCTGAGAAACACCCGAAAACCCGGATGTGCGAATTTAAACAACTTTTCTAGTTTATCACAGTCTGTGCTAATTTGTTCGACAATTTTAGACATTTATTTAGATATCTTGTCAGCTAGTACCTAGCTAGCTATTAAATAGACAAGGTGGTACACTTATAGACAAATCTACGATGTACCATTTTGTTCAAACCCTGCGCGATTCCCAAAAAA
>RDXH01000043.1 GCA_004292745.1 Oscillatoriales cyanobacterium
GGCGTACATAGCCAGGGAGCAAGTCAGGAGTGCCAACATTGATACTTATTTTACCAGTTACAGACAGCGATTGCGACAAGAACACCGTGTTTTTTGGACTTGATGTCTTTAATGTCAGGAAAAGTCTATGAAACTGCCGTTTAGTATCATCTCTGGGGGCAACAAGCCTAACTTGTTGAATTTGACCGCAGGATGTTAAACATTGCCTGTTCTGTGATGATAGCTTTTAGAAAGCCTTCGATCGGTCTAGTGAGATATATTTTGATTAATCAACTGCCCATCCTCCAGTCCTCACCAAGGCCGATTTGAAGCAGGTCTAATTTGCCGTCAGCAAATACTACACAGAGGGCGCGTCTCTTCCGACTGCTAGAATTGATAGGGTTCTGTCGCACAGATATATATGATTGACGAGGAAAAACAGCAACATCAAGATCCTAGCTCAACGGGGGAAACCCCTGAGGTTTCGCCAATGGTAAGCGAAAATCCGCAGCCAGCATCCGCAAACTCCAATGCAGCAGCCGATTGGGAGCTGGAACTTGCTCAAGCTTATCAAAGTGCTCAGGTCGATCCCGGGGCGACTCACAATGCCGGGGAAACAGGCTCCTCTAGTTCCAGCAACAGCGTCACTGCTGATGCTACGGAGTTGCTCAAGAGAGAGCTGGCACAAGCAACCAGCGACAAAGAGAGTTTAAAAGCTCAGTTGCAAGCCTATTCTACTCAATTAGAAGATCTGAAAAATCAAAATCTCCGCTTAGCAGCAGATTTTGAAAACTTCCGCAGGCGCACCCAAAAAGAAAAAGAAGAGTTAGATTTACAGGCAAAATGTCTGATTATCAAACCCCTGTTGCCAGTAATCGATAACTTTGAGCGGGCAAGAGCCCACATTAAGCCACAAACAGATGGCGAAATGAACATACACAAAAGCTACCAAAGCGTTTACAAGCAAATGGTAGAATGCCTCAAACAAATTGGAGTTTCTCCGATGCGTCCAGAGGGCGAACAGTTTGACCCCAACCTCCACGAAGCTTTGCTCAGCGAACCAACTGACGAACAGGAGGAAGGTACAATCATCCAAGAACTAGAACGAGGCTATACTCTGGGCGATCGCGTCTTGCGGCACGCCAAAGTTAAAGTTGCAGCGCCTGGGCTATCTGTGGTAGCCTCAGATGACAATCCTGATAGTTCGGAAGGTTGATCGGGATCAAGCCTACTGCATTCTGGAAGCTGAAGCAGAGGGTAAGTTCACATTTAAGAAACGTTGCAGTGCGATCGTCCCTAAAATATCGATAGCCTCAACGCTTCAAACTGTACAGACCGTAACAGACCCCCGAATAGAATTCGGGGGTTTGAAAAATTTTTGTAAATATCCCACGAAGTTTTATGAGGCGCTATGGGAAAGGTGATAGGCATCGACTTAGGCACAACCAACAGTTGCGTAGCTGTGTTAGAGGGCGGTAAACCAGTCGTGATCGCCAATTCTGAGGGCGGTCGCACAACTCCGAGCATAGTAGGATTTGGTAAAGGGGGCGATCGCTTAGTGGGTCAATTGGCCAAGCGGCAAGCTGTGACTAATGCTGTAAACACTGTCTACAGCATCAAACGATTTATCGGACGCCGGTGGGATGACACCGAAGAAGAAAGATCCCGGACTCCCTATACCTGCATTAAAGGCAAAGACGATACCGTTAACGTCCAAATTCGGAACAAGGTTCATACCCCCCAAGAAATTTCGGCAATGGTACTCCAAAAGCTCAAGCAGGATGCAGAAGCTTATTTGGGACAAACTGTTACCCAAGCCGTGATTACAGTGCCTGCCTACTTCACCGATGCCCAGCGGCAAGCTACTAAGGACGCAGGTACGATCGCGGGTTTAGAAGTCCTGCGGATAGTCAACGAACCGACAGCCGCCGCCCTTTCCTACGGCTTGGACAAACAAAATATAGAACAAAAAATCTTAGTATTTGACCTCGGCGGCGGTACTTTCGATGTTTCCATCCTGCAACTGGGAGACGGAATTTTTGAAGTCAACGCTACTGCGGGTAATAATCATCTCGGAGGAGATGACTTTGACAACTGCATCGTGCAGTGGCTGGTTGAAGCTTTTCGCACCAAAGAAGGCACAGACCTGTCAAAAGACAAAATGGCCTTGCAACGCCTCCGAGAAGCGGCAGAAAAAGCGAAAATAGAACTTTCTAGTTGCGAATCAACCTCCATAAATTTGCCCTTCATTTCCTCAGATGAAAAAGCGCCAAAGCATCTGGAAATGCCACTTTCCAAAGCTAAGTTTGAAAAACTGGTCGCTCATTTAGTCCAAGCGACGATCGACCCTGTGACTCAAGCCCTCAAAGACGCCAGTTTGACCCCAAAAGAAATAGATCGAATTATTTTAGTAGGAGGGTCAACCCGGATTCCCGCAGTTCAAGAGGCAATTAGCAAATATTTTGGTGGCGTGTCTCCCGACAAATCGGTCAATCCTGACGAAGCTGTAGCCGTAGGTGCCGCCATTCAAGCCGGGGTGTTGGGTGGCGAGGTCAAGGATTTGCTACTGCTAGACGTGACTCCCCTGTCATTGGGACTCGAAACCTTGGGCGGAGTGTTCACCAAAGTCATTGAACGCAATACTACTATCCCCACCAGTCGATCGCAAATGTACAGCACAGCCGCAGATGGGCAAACTTCGGTAGAAATTCATGCGCTGCAAGGTGAACGGGCATTAGTCAAAGACAATAAAAGTCTGGGAAAATTCCTGCTCAAAGGTATTCCCCCAGCACCCCGCGGCATACCTCAAATCGAAGTTACCTTTGAAATCGATGCCAACGGTATTCTGAAAGTTTCAGCTCAAGACAAGGGAACCTCAAAAGAACAAAGCATCCAAATTTCCAATACAGGAGGATTGAGCGAAACCGAAGTCGAGCGGATGAGACAAGAGGCAGAACTTTACGCCGAAGAAGACCTAGAACGGGCCCAAATTGCCGAACTCAAAAATCAAGCCGACACCCTGGTCTATAATTGTGGTGTCACCTTAAAAACCAATGCCCAATTACTAAGCGACGACCTGAAGGCAGAAGCCCAAACAGCATCTGTTACCTTGCGGGCAGCGATGGCTAACCCAGACATCACCAGCCAAGAACTCGAAGCACAAATCGAATCTTTCAAGCAACTGCTATACTCGCTTGGTACTGCTGTTTACGAGCAAGCTCGGAACGAGGAACCTACTTCCCCCACTGTGGTTGCCAGCGAATCGGTGCCAGAATTAGATGAGGTTGCAGTTAGCGATGAAAGTATCTTGCCGACAGAAGACCTAGTGATGACCACGGAACCAACGCTGAAACCAAAGGCGGAACCAAAGCCGGAACCAAAGCCGGAACCAAAGCCGGAACCAAAGCCGGAATCAAAAAGGCAACCAAAGCCGGAACCAAAGCCGGAACCAAAGCCGGAACCAAAACGCGAAAAACAGCAAAATCTACAAACAAAACCAAAACCACAGGTTCCCGAACCTGAAGTTGATGATATGAATCCTTTCCTTTAAAAATTAAAAATTAAAGATTAAAAATTACAAATAAACGATCGTAAGTTTTAATCTTTAACATCTGGAAAGGTCAATAGTTTCTTTCTTTTTCGTACACTTTTTGTTATTTACCTCCAGGCAAGCAGCTTTATGGCCGGCGATTACTATGAAATATTAGGCGTTTCTCGAAGCGCAGACAAAGAAGAAATTAAGCGTGCCTACCGCCGCCTAGCTCGTAAGTACCATCCAGACGTGAATAAAGAACCAGGTGCCGAAGACCGGTTTAAAGAAATTAACCGTGCTTACGAGGTACTGTCAGAGCCGGAAACCCGTGCTCGCTTTGACCGTTTTGGCGAAGCAGGCGTTAGTGGTGCAGGAGCGCCGGGGTTCCAAGACTTCGGCGACAGTTTTGCCGATATTTTTGAAAGCTTCTTTCAGGGTTTTCAAGGGCCAGGCAGTCCACAACAACAAGGTCGCAGACGCAGCGGGCCCGTGCGCGGTGACGATTTACGCCTCGATTTGCGGCTGGATTTTCGCGAAGCAGTGTTTGGTGGGGAAAAAGAACTCCGCATCAAGCACCTAGAAACTTGCGAAACTTGCAGTGGGACTGGCGCAAAACCCGGAACCAGACCCCAAACTTGCTCGACTTGCGGTGGCGGGGGGCAAGTTCGACGCGCTACCCGCACCCCCTTTGGCAGTTTTACTCAAGTTTCAGTTTGCCCCACCTGCAATGGCACCGGGCAAGTGATTGAGGACAAGTGCGAAACTTGTGGCGGCCGGGGCCAAAAAGAAGTGATGAAAAAGCTGAAAATTACCATCCCGGCAGGGGTTGACAATGGTACTCGTTTGCGCGTTTCCAATGAAGGGGATGCTGGCAAACTGGGCGGGCCACCAGGGGATTTATACGTGTTCTTGGCTGTGAGTGAAGACCCCGTATTTAAGCGCGAAGGTACTAACATTAACTCGGAAGTTAAAATTAGTTACTTGCAAGCAATTTTAGGGTGCAGGTTGGAAGTGGACACTGTAGACGGGCCGACGGAATTGTTGATTCCCACCGGAACTCAGCCGCATACTGTTCTGACTCTGGAGAAAAAAGGTGTGCCTCGATTGGGAAATCCAGTCAGTCGTGGGGACCATTTGATTACGGTGTCTATTGACATTCCTACTAAGGTGACGACTGAGGAACGGGAATTGTTGATGCAGTTGGCTAAGCTCAAGGGCGATCGTACCGGAAAAGGTGGCTTGGAAGGATTTCTAGGCAATTTGTTTCAGAAATAAGCAAAAAAATGTGCGCCATTTATTATCCCTAAAAAAAATGTGCGCCATGGCGCTCATTTTTTATTAAAATAATAATAGATTGTATCTCCAAGACTGACCCACGCCAAGACGAAGAGGGTAGGCATTCTTGGCACTACCCCTACAAAACCATGATTTGTCACCAGAATGAAACAGCCCTGGGGGCTGGGGGGGGTGACTTCTTCCTTCTTCCTGAATTTCCCCCCTTGGGGGGGGCTGGGGGGGTGACTTCTTCCTTCTTCCTGAATTTCCCCCCTTGGGGGGGCTGGGGGGGTGACTTCTTCCTTCTTCCTTCTTTCTTCTTGATCCCTATGAATTCAACATCGAAAATTGAAAATCTCAAATCCCCAGATGCTCAGCTCGATCTGCGGGGTACGCCCTGCCCGATCAATTTTGTCCGAACTAAACTGCGGTTGGAGCAAATGACTGCGGGATCAGTTTTGGAAGTTTGGCTGGATGCTGGGGAGCCGATCGAACAAGTGCCGGATAGTCTAAAAATGGAAGGCTACCAGATTCTACAAACCCAATTTGTGGCTGGTGAGGATAATTCTGGTTTTTTTGCGATGCAAGTGCAGCGACCTGAGCAGGAAGCAGCATGAGCCGGGAGTCCTCCTTAATTACGGGTACTGTTGTCGCTGTTCAAGCTAACTTCTATCAAGTGAGGTTAGATCCAGATGCTAGCACTGAGGGGGAAAATCCTCTCTGGGCAGATCTACGAGTTCTCCTCTGTACTCGTCGCACTAGACTCAAAAAAATTGGTCAACAGGTGATGGTGGGCGATCGCGTCGTGGTAGAGGAACCAGACTGGAACGATCGCAGGGGTGTGATTTCTCAAGTGTTTCCCCGCCAAACAGAACTCAATCGGCCGCCTGTAGCTAATGCCGATCGCATTCTACTCGTTTTTGCCCTCACGGAGCCGGACTTAGACCCCGCATCATTAACTCGGTTTTTAGTCAAGGCAGAATCTACAGGTTTAGATGTGAGTTTGTGTCTCAACAAATGCGATTTAGTCACGGCAGAGGATTTGGCACAGTGGCGCGATCGGCTTAAAGGATGGGGATACGAACCCATGTTTATTAGTGTCCGTAGTGGCTTAGGAATCTACAAGGAAACCGCTAACGACAGTGAAAATGAACTTTCTGCCACAAACCCAAATTTATTAGACAAAATCGACACATCTTGTCTTCCTTCTCCCCAAGGGGAGGAGGGGGTTCTTCTGACTTCCCCAAGGGGAGAAGTTGCCTTCTCTCTCCAAAGTCACCTGCAAGGCAAAATAACCGTAATTTGCGGCCCTTCAGGGGTGGGTAAGTCCAGCTTGATCAACCAGCTAATTCCGGCGCTGAATCTGCGAGTCAGTGCTGTTTCCGGCAAACTAGGCCGCGGCAGACACACTACTCGCCATGTAGAATTGTTTGAACTCCCAGGTGGCGGACTTTTGGCCGATACTCCAGGCTTTAATCAGCCGACACTTGAATGCGAACCATCTGAGTTAGCTCACTATTTCCCAGAAGCTCGTCAGAAGCTGGCTTTGGGTAGTTGCCAGTTTAGCGACTGCTCGCACCGCCATGAGCCTAACTGTGTCGTGCGGGGCGATTGGGAACGCTATGAGTATTATTTGCAGTTTCTGTCCGAGGCGATTGTCCGTCAGCAACAAGAGCTAAACTCTACCAGTGCCGAGGCGAGTTTGAAGCAGCAAACTAAGTCTGATGGTACCCAGCAATATGAACCCAAGTTGCAAACTAAAAAATATCGCCGTTCTTCTCGCCGCCTTCAACACCAGTCGCTGCAAGATATGTGTCAAGACGACTTATTCTAGGTTAGAGCAAATAGTCGATCGGCTTCAGAACAGGGTAAATTAATAGCTAAAATTAAATGGCCTTAAATTTCTTAAAAAAAAGTACAACAGAAGTATCATTTAGCAGGTTATGCGGGAGTAAAAATACTGTGAATATTCAAGAACTGTTTCAAAAAGGCGGCCCTGCCATGTACCCCCTGTTGGTGCTGTCTATTCTATCTGTAAGTACAATTATCGAGCGGTTGTGGTTCTGGGCGAGCCTCCTTACTAAGGAAAAGCAAATAGTCAACCGCATCCTCGATGCGGCTCGCAGCGATTGGGGCGCTGCTAATGAAATTGCTAGACAAGCTAATCGACAGCCCATCGGTCGATTTTTATCTGCTCCTCTGCGACTGTACAATCCTGAACCAGAATTATTTCGACTCGCACTGGAGTCTGCTGCTGATGAAGAGTTGGCTTCTATGCGCCGTGGAGACAAAGTATTAGAATCGGTGATCGCTCTAGCACCTTTGTTGGGATTGCTGGGAACTGTTTTGGGCTTGATTAACTCCCTAAGTTCCATTCGGCTGGGTGACATAGGCACCGCAGCTACTACTGGCGTGACTTTGGGGATTAGCGAAGCACTGATCACTACAGCTTCTGGGATGGTAGTAGCAATTTTTACTTTAGTCTTTTATCGCATATTTCAAGCTTTTTTGTTCAATCAGGCAAAAATTTTTCGCAAAGCTGGAAATGAACTGGAATTGCTCTACAGACAATATTGGCCTACGGCTAATGCTAAAGGTCGATCGTCGAGTACAGAACACAGCAATTCTTCCTTTGGTGTCGATGGCTTGAACCGCCATTCCCTCAATTCTCAAGAATCTATAGAACGGAATCGAGAGCCAAAATTGAAAGGTTCCGATCCTGATGTGGATTCAACTTCTAACAAGTGAACTACCTACACCAACCGCTTAGGCGGTAGGTTTGAGGCTTCCAACTTCCACCAAAGGAGCCTTAGAGTTTCAACCCGCACTAAGCTGAGCACAGCTATAGTGGCCCAATTCCCGCTGAGCTAATTAAAACCTTGAAAACCAATGAAAATTCATCTAGATACTCCTGCTGAAGAGGCGCGGATTGAACTGGTACCTTTAATTGATGTCATATTTTGCATTCTGACGTTTTTTCTGCTGGCTGCTTTGCAACTGACTCGCCAGCAAGCCATTAATGTCGATTTGCCTAAAGCCAAAACTGGACAAACCCAGATGCGAGAAATGCTGATTGTCAGCATTGACGACTTTGGGCAAACTTATATTGACCAATTGCCTGTTAATTATCAACAGCTCGATCGAGTTTTAAACAGTTTCCATAAGCAAAATCCTGCGGGATTGACGGTGCTCTACGCTCCTCAAAATGCCAAGTACGCCAAAGTTGTGGAGGTTTTGGATAAATTGCGAGAAGTAGGAGGCGATCGAGTCGCCCTAGCAACTCTTCCTACTTCGGCTCCATCCCCGCTGCCAACTCCCTCGCTTCCCAATTCTGGCATTCCCGCCGCACCACCCACGGGAAATCCGACTCAACCCCAGCCCTATCCTCTGGCCACTCCCTCAAACCCTCGCCAACCTCAGTTACAAGTACCACCCCCCCAACAGTTGAATCCAAGTCAGTTTCCATCCCCTCTCCCGACTCCTACCCAGCAGCCAAAAAACTCTGGGCAAAATTAGTTAATACTCAATAGTCAAAAGTCAACAGCCAACCATCAACTGCCAACAGCCCTTAGAAGTTGGTATCAATCGCTGCAATTATTTTGGTTCGTACTGAGCTTTTTTTCTCTAGACAAGTAGATATATTTATATATATCGACAAAAGGAACTTTTGTCTGCTGCTAGCCATCTGTATTTATAGATTATTTCTTAGGAAAGATGGCAATTTTGTCAAATCATTGTTACCTTTTGTAATATAGCGCTAAAGCAAGATGGGCTTTAGGTCATCCTGAAACCAACTGGCGTGAGCTGGAACAACTTACAAAACCGGTAAATCCAGGTTTGTACTTTCAAGTCACCTCTACTTGTCAAGGAGTCAAAGTCATGAATCAACCAGCCGAACTATCTTTGGAACAGCAATTTAGCCTGTGCTCCTTCAAAACACAGGTCAATGACATGAGCCGCGAGCAAGCTCAAGAGTTTTTAGTTAAGCTCTACGAACAAATGATGTTGCGGGAAACCATGTATCGTCATTTTCTGAAACACCACTGGGGCCTAGAACCAAACCCAGGTCTTGAGTAATGTCAAGTCGCAGTGGGCGACCTCCGTCTCTTACTCTGTTCCCAGATGGAAATGAGTTGGGGGTGATGGGGCGTCAACTCGAAGCCACAAGTTACAACCCAAGTTACAACCTATAGAAAGCAGAAGGTATTTTAACCTACTAATCTGACGGGTATGAACATTTGAGGCTTTCTGTTCGGATATTTCGATCGCCCAGAGCAAGTTATTTAAATAAATCAAATATATTCGTCTCAACTTCCAGCGGATGAGGTTGAACAAAAATTTCGTGAGTCGGACATCTGAAACCGACATCCGACTAACAAGACTTTAAATTTTTCAATCAAAGCCTAGAACTCAAAAGTGATAGTTTTTCCCTAGACTTACGCCAAAACCGGGTTGTTTACGAAAAGACTGGGTTTGAACCTGGAAAACTTGTGAAAAACCCGGTTTTTTTGGTATTTATGCGTAAGTCTCAAAACATCTATTCCGACTGACGTTCCAAGGTAGCCTCCATGGTGCTGGTTAAGTAATGACCAGACATGATGCCGCTAGAGTGGTAGTAGCGGTTGCTATCGACGCGGTGAAGGGTATCAAAACCTGTTCGCCGTTGGCGTTCGTCTCCGAGTACCCAGTAACGTTGGACGATCGACTGGGGAGCGATCCAACCTTCGCCCTCGACGCGGCCAAGTTCGCTGTGCTGGAGCACAAAAGTATACTGCCGTTCATCGCTGTTGAGGTGTCCTCGGTACTGCAAAATAAGTTCTTCGCGATCGCCTCCAGGAAACACTAGCTTCGTCACCATACTGAACCAATCTGTTCGGTTCCAGCTCACTAAAGTTTTGCCTTTAACCGTAATTGGCACGCCATTGCGCTCAATCCAACTTCCTTCGAGCGTCCATTGGCCTGATTCCATTAAAAACGTGTGAGCCACAGTGCTGTTCCTATGCTTGGACTGCTGGCTAAAATGCTGTTGCAACAACGCACAGCCGTTGTCTCTCAAAGTATATGGTATCACGCCCAACTCTACCCACAGGAGTTAATTTCTCCTAAAAGTACGGGGGCTGAAGCACCAGTAACTTGAGGGAGATTACCCGGAATACCTTGAAGCCGCCAGTGGGCTAAAACCGCGAAAGCGATCGCCTCTTTAAAATCTACATTCAAGCCCGCCTCAGAAGTAGTCAACACTTGCACCGAATGCAATTGTGCTTGTAATCGGCTTTTTAAGTAGAGATTGTGGCTACCGCCCCCGCATAGCAAAACTCGATCGGGCATCTGCGGTAAAAAAGTTTGGTAACTGTGAACGATGGAGGCGACTGTCAGTTCTGTCAGAGTAGCCAGCACATCAGCAGGACTGAGCTTGTAATCAGAAGCCTCAACCAAACAACGGTTAAAATAGTCTACACCAAATAACTCTCGCCCTGTAGATTTTGGCGGTTTTTCCAGGAAGAACTCTTGCTGGAGCCAAGCTTCTACTAAAGCTTGACAAGGAGTACCAAGGGCGGCCCCTGCTCCACCTTCATCACAAGTTTTAGTTCCACCTGAGAAGTGTTGCACAGCCAAATCTAATAGAGAATTTGCTGGTCCTGTGTCCCATCCCAAGATGCCATCCCCCCAATGGGAAACCACAGACTTGTCCTTCAATGGGCTATTTTCCCTGGAAGGTAGATAAGTCACATTGCCAATTCCACCCAGATTTTGGATGCACAGATTGAGATTGGGTTGTGCCAACAAGAAAGCATCAACTATAGGCACTAAAGGAGCTCCTTGACCCCCGGCAGCAATGTCTGCCGATCGAAAGTTGCTCACAGTAGTAATGCCTGTCAATGCCGCAATCAGCGCGCCCCGCCCTAGTTGCAAGCTGTAACCCATCTCCCCCTTCAGGGCTGGTCGGTGGTAGACGGTTTGCCCGTGAGACCCGATTAATTCAGCTCGATCGTACTTTGCTTGAATAGTCAAGGCTGCGGTGGCAAATTCTTGGGCGATGGCATCATCCAATGCTGCTAGTTGGGCCATTGACAAAGCAGCCCCTCCGCAAACTGAAAGAATTTGCGATCGCAAATCAGGAGAATAAAGAAAAGTCTGACCTGCTAACAACTGAATTTTCAAGTCAGTTTGGGAACCGACCACATCCACCAAAGCAGCATCAATGCCATCCACTGACGTGCCGCTGATCAAACCGATAACGCGAGTCATTCGATTGTAGATTTTAGATTGTAGATTTTAGATTGTCCGGAGGGTGGACTGGATTTATTTGAGGTCGATGGTGACAATCACTATAGTAATATTGTCACGGCCGCCTTTCTCCTTAGCTGCTTCAATCAAAGCAGTTGCAGCCACTTCACAGGGGCGAATCGACTTCAGAGGTCCTGCAATCAAAGGATCGGAAAGTTCCTCAGTCAAACCGTCGCTACACAACAGCAAGCGATCCCCAGGCTTGACATCCACTGGCAGAATATCTATCTCACGTAAATCCTCCCGGCCCAAACACTGGGACAAAACGTGACGCCAAGGATGATTGCGAGCCTGTTCAGCAGTCAGAGCCTTTCTTTGTACAGCTTGAGCCACCCAAGTTTGGTCTTGAGTAATCTGATCCAAATGAGAGCCATGCAGTCGGTACAAGCGAGAGTCACCGACATTAGCACACCAAGGCCGCCCCTCATCCCGAAACACTACGACCACACCAGTAGTCCCCATATCAGCCCGTTCGGGATGGTTGAGCTGATCGTTCAAAATTGCTTGATTGGCGATTAAAAAAGCCTGTTCTAACAACAGGGGAGTATCCTCTGGGCCTTCCCAATGTTCTACCAGATAAGATTGAATTGCCTCAGTAGCAATCCGGCTGGCTTCTTGACCTCCTGCGTGTCCTCCCATGCCGTCGGCAACGATAAAAAATCGCCCCTCCGAGTCGATGTAGTACGAATCCTGATTTACTGAACGAACTAACCCTGTATCTGTCTTACCTGCGAAAGAGAGTTTCATCTCAAACCTCCAAGAAACCTCCACCATACCCGTACTCAGCACGGTGGTGGGAGGAAGGTAGGTCCAATTGTAAAACATCCCTTAAGTGTATTTGTGCATGAGCACAAACAATGAGAGAGACTGTTGAATAATTAACAAATTTCTTAAGTCCCATAGGAGTAAATGTCCTGTTTGTGAATATGTGTGCCAGCTCTGTGAGTCATCCTTTTTAGCAGCCCCTACGTGGTTGAAATAAAATTTCCAGACTTGCACTCGATCGCAATTCTCTCCATGTATTCGCCTAATTTTGGGCAACGGAGCGCTGCAACTCTAACAATATCACTTGTGTGAAAACTAAATTGACATTTTGTTCTCTCACCAGAAAACGAGCGAGAAGCCCCTGGCTTTAGACATGGGGAGGAAAGCGGCTGCGACGACCGTCGCCTTGAATTAAAATCCATAGGAATAGCCATCTTTTTTGTGAATAGATTTGCAATATTTATGACTAATTCCTGCTACACATTTGTCGAGTACCGTGTCCTGCTGCCTTAATTAGCAGCGGTTGAGAAGTCAGCACTTTTAATTCTTCGACTTTGCCTACACAAGCAGCATCTAACCAGTGAGTTTTAGCTAAATTTAATCGAGTTGGGAGGATGCAAAATAACCTTAACTAGAGCTAATCTTGAGCTAGTTAAGTAGAAGCAACAAGGATGATAAACAAGCAGGTAAGCTGTGATGGGGGAATACTTTTGTTCATACCCATTCCAGCTATCTGCCCATTAATAATTGTCATGAAATGCCCCGGCATGGAACACCTCAATAACTGATATTGGTAGTAGGGAGAAATCTCAAATATGCAATTAAAAATCTCCCATTCCACGGCCGTGACAGAACCAGCAGAGAGCCAGGGCATTCAGAGCCTCAAGACATTCTATCCAAGCGATCGAGCCGCTTAAACAAGCGCAGCAATATAAAGCCAGTACCCACCGCTAGCAAAGCCATCACCAGCGCCGGCCATACTTGATTGCTGACCAACAAAATTGTCGCCGACAAAGTAAAAGCACTCATCAGCAAACTATAGTTGGTTCCCATTTGAACGCTGCTAATGCGACGGAGCAAACGGTCTGTTTCAGAAGAACGGACGCGAATCCGCAAATCTCCCTGTTCAAGTTTGTCAATAGTTTCCTCAATCCGGCGAGGTAAACCCAAAGCAGTGGAACTTACCTGAGCCGCCTGACGGCCAAGTTCGTTAAAAATACTGCTAGTTGTATCATGCCCATTTCCATTACTCATAAGCTGCATGGCAAAAGGCTGTGCCACCTCCATAAAGTTAAACTCTGGATCTAAACCGCGGCCGACCCCTTCAATGGTCGAAAAAGCACGCATCACAAAAGTAAAGGTAGCTGGGAAGCGAAAAGGTTGGTCGTAGGCAATATCGTAAAGGTCATCTGTAATCGCGCTGACGGACTGATTTTCAAAAGGCTTGTCCATGAAGTTATCGAGCATATACTGAATCGATCGGCGCACCGGACTCATATCACCCGTAGGAACCAAAGCCCCCAAATTAATCAAAGAATCCATAATCCGTTGACCATCTTTGGAAGCAATACCGTAGAGAGTTTCCATCAGTCCTTCCCGAACATTGGCCTGAATTTGGCCCATCATGCCAAAATCGTAGAAAATCAGATCCCCATCAGCACTCACAGCGATATTACCTGGGTGGGGATCGGCATGAAAAAAGCCATCATTGAGCAACTGGTGCAAATAAGCTTCAGCTCCCTTTTGGGCGATCGACTTGCGATCGATCCCGGCCGCCTCCAAAGCCTCATAGTGACTGATTTTAATCCCCGGCAGGTACTCCAAAGTCAGCACCCGCGGAGCCGCGTAGCGCCAATAAACCCGTGGCACCCGCACCCAGTCGCGATCGCGAAAATTACGGCGAAAAGTATCAGCATTCCGCCCTTCATTGAGATAATCAATTTCCAGCCACAGAATGCGACAGCACTCTTCATAAATCCCCAGCCAATCTCTGCCCCTGCCCCATTTAGGATGATTTTGAAAGTAGCGAGCGATGCCCTTAAGAATTTGCAAATCAATCTCGAACAGCTTCCGCAGTCCAGGTCGCTGCACCTTCACTACCACTTCCGGGCCAGCATGCAGTTGAGCCTTGTGTACCTGGCCCAAACTGGCAGCAGCCAGAGGCACCGGGTCAAAACTCTGGTAGAGTTCGTGAACCGTCTTGCCCAAATCCTGCTCAACAATTGCCTCTAACTGCTCGTAGCTGAAAGCAGGGACTCTATCTTGCAGCTTAGAAAGTTCCTCAACATACTCTGCGGGGAACAAATCAGCGCGGGTAGAAAATAACTGACCTACCTTAATAAAAGTTGGGCCCAAATCCAAGAGAGTTTCACGAACCCAGATAGCCTGAAAACGCCGTCTGGCAACTTTCTTTTCTTCAGTAACACCTTTCCAGTAGCTCCAATCTTTGCTGTCGAGCCACAGCGAAGCCAACCAGAGCAATACAAAGGTCCAAATGTCGAAGAAGCGCCGCTGCCGGGAGTATTTTTCGCGGTTCCAGCGATAAGCTTTACTGCCGTAGGATTTACCAGCGGTGGGCGGCAAAACGGCATCGCCGGTAGGCTTGGCGTATCGCTTGCGATTAACAGAGTCATCAAGGAGAGCAGACACTTGGGTTCCTAAATTGCTTATTTTATGTCGTTGCTGTGATTAGAAGTAAGAGCGCAAAGCCATGCGCTCCTAGGGTAAATATTTGTGAGTGGCTGTTAGGGCAAACTGCTGCGGTAGCGCTGCAATTCCGATCGCACTAAGGCCACTTCTGCACGTAACTCATCAATAGTTACTTGCAAGTCGGCTGGTTGGATGTCTTGAATAGTAGTTGTACTGCCAGTGCCTGTTCTACCTTGCATTGCCGAATCAGCTTCTCTATGAGCTCGTTCCAGAACTCGATCTGTGAACTGCCGCAGTCGCTCTCTTTGTTCGGCATCAAATTTACCGAATTCAGAGAAAGCGTTAGTGGCTGCACTCTCCAATTGTTCGTATAGTGCTTCTGCAAGTGCTCTGCCTATGAAAAAGGCATGAACTGGGGGTTTACTCATAAAAAACTCCGGTAAGTAGGGAAACTCTATGTTTTTAGACTATGGTTTAAACACGATTTTCACAGATTCTGAATCTGTGTCATGCTTCAACGAATTTCATGGATTTGAAGAATTTTGTCTCATCTTTTCATCCCTATAATTCGCGATCGCGGACGAGAAAATTTTCTGTGTACTTCCCCAACCAATTATAACTTGGTTATCCCTTCTCTGAAACTTCACGAGCATCTATTCAGGGTAGATTTCATCTTTTTCTTGCCACCATCTTGGGAGTAGGCTCGTCACTTGTCCACAGACTAATTCGTAGCAGGTTCTGGGAAAGGTACTGTTGGCTCTGGAACTGTGCGCGGGGAGTCAGGTACGATCGGACTATCGAAACTGCCTTCATTACTGCTCGGTATCGGGACTTGAGGCGATCGATCTGGCAGCGTTACTGGCGAAGGCTCCTCCTGTGGCGGCGAGAAAGTTTCAGCACTCTTAGCCACTGGCGGAGTGGGGGATCGGAAGGATTTGCGAGGCGGTTCCGGGGGCAGAGGAGGAACTTCTGGTACGGGTGCTGGGGCGATGGGAGGAGATGGAGCGATGGGGATTTTAGGATTTGGGGTAGGAGTTTCTGAAGGCTCCGGTTCCGGTATTGGGGTGGGAGTTTCCGAGGGTTCCGGTGTCGGTGTTGGGCTGGGAATTGCTGGGCTTGGGGATACCTCTGGTTGGGAGCTAACTTCTGGGGACTCAATGGGTTCGGGAGTGCTGCTATCTGGTGTAGATGTGGGCAGATTTTCAACTGCTGGCGGTGCCACAGGACTACTTTCAACGGAAGGCTGTCCAAACATGGGTCCCGACAAATCGCGGGATTTGAGTAAATCTTCCAAAGATGGCAAGGATTCAGTTTTGGCAGTGCTATTCCTGCTGAGATTCGTACTATTGTAGCGCCATGCTAGGTCAAAACCCATCCAGCCTGCAATTAGAGATGTGACAACAAAGACCAGCAGAGTCAACTGTGGGGGCGGTGGTGCGGGCAAACGCAGAGTTTGCTTAGTTTTGATTGCTGGTAATTGCTCTGCTTCTTGCAGCATAGCGAGCCAATTTTCCACGGTTTGGGGGCGTTTGTCGGGTTCAGTTTCTAGTCCCCGAAGGATAGCTTGCTCAACTCCGGGGCTGAGGTTGGGTTGCCATTGTCGCAAATTTGGCAGGGGAATCCGATCGCGCAAGGGTGCTGCTATGGGTGGTTGGCCTGATAGTAAATAGTATAGGGTTGCCGAGAGGGAGTAAACATCTGTGGCGGGTGTAAATTTACCGTCATAGAGGTATTGTTCGATCGGTGCATATCCTGGGGAGAGCAAGTTAGTGTGGGTTTGTTTTGTGCCGGCAGTAAAGTCCCTGGCTATGCCAAAGTCTATGAGCATGACGATGTGAGTATCCTCTCGCCTGATTATATTTTCTGGTTTGAGATCTCGGTGTAGCAAGCCGCTGTGGTGTACTGTGCTTAAGGCTGAGGCTATTTGCCGAATGTAGTGTAGGGCTTGAGCTTCTGGTAGTGGCCCGCCTGTGGCGACTATTTTGGCCAAAGTTTGGCCGGGAATGTAGTCCATAGCGATAAAGGACTGTCCGGCTTCTGTAAAAAAGTCTATAACTCTGACTATGTTGGAATGCTGACACCGAGAGAGGCGTTGGGCCTCGGCGATGAATTGCTCCTGAAATTGGGCAGATTTAGGGTGTTGGCGCAGACTTTCGTTAAGGGTTTTAAGTACGACGGTTTGGTTTAAATGGGAGTGTGTGGCTCGGTAAGTGATCCCGAACCCTCCTATACCTAAAGTCGCGTTAATTGTGTATTTGCCCTGTTGCAGGACTGTTGTTGGCGCTAAGTTCATCTTTAGTTGATGCCGTGTCCCAACCTATGCTATCGCCTTTGGGTAATTAAAGCAGAGTGAGGGCGAGCGGTTCGATCGAGCCGAAGCCTTATTTTATTCTGCTTTGTCTAATTACTAGACTTTGTATCTGGCGATCGTATTATGGGGATGTCCCAATCAGTTTATCTGTTACCAGCGTCTTAAAACTTAATATAATAATTTTCCAATAAAAATCCCGCTCTTTTGGAGCGGGAAAGCCATCAGGGTGCATCTATATTTATGACTATAGTCGATGGGGGGTGTAACCCCTCTCTACTTTAACAAGTCTTTACACTAGAATCAATTTTGTAAATTTTTAGTTTTTAGCTTGACTTGTGAGAATAATTGTGGTAAAGGAGATATTCTGAGGGCGATCGCCAGCTCCAAAAAATCCACCCACCAATCAATATCCAGAATTTTTACCTTAGTTTCTAACAAATAAGAATCCGCAAATTCTTCTAATAATTGATGATTCTTCATCGCAAACAGCAAAGCAATAGAAGTCACTGTCAAGAGGGAAGCCACAAAAGTCTTGTAAATCACTATGGCGATTAAACCAGAGGGGCGATGTTTTTTCACCTGATTATTTTTACCTATTTTGAGAGTGGATAATGTGCTGCCAAAAAAGCAATTGCCGAAGTGCGATCGCCCAAATGCCCATCCAAAGTCGCCGCCAACAAATCATCCAACATGAGTTTAAACGCAGGCCCAGGCTTGTAGCCCAAAGCCTTCAAATCATTGCCATTCAAAGGGGCTTCAACCTTCACCCACTTGGTGAAAAATTCCCAAATTTGGTGTCGAACACTTCGGGGACTTTGCAGGGCGATCGCAATTAACATCGGTAACTCATAATTCCGCAAAAATAGCACCAATTGACTCGGCAAATCACACTTTGGCAAACGCTCTAACACCTCACAACTGCGGGCAGACAAATCTTGAAGTCGCTTAATGCTATCAGCAGGTAATTTAAGATTGTTAGCCACCTTACCCCGAAATTCCGGCGCTAAATAAGCGATTAAAACTTCTAGTCGCATCTGCCAATCAGGAATATTGATAATGGGGAATTGGGAATGGGGAATTGAGAATTGGGAATTGGGAATAGTTTCTTTTTCTTCCTTCTTCCTTCTTCCTTCTTCCTTCCCCCCTTGGGGGGGGTAGGGGGGGGTGACTTCTTCCTTCCCCCCTTGGGGGGGGCTGGGGGGGGTTTTTCTTCCTTCCCCCCTTGGGGGGGGCTGGGGGGGGTTCTTCTTCCTTCCTTCCTTGCAAAAAACGTTCTAGCAGACGCAATTGATGCCAGAGCGGTTTGTCCAAATCCAACGTAGGATGAATGCAGCGCAACGCCTGCAAATCTCCCAAAATTTGCAAAGCAACTTGCCAATAAGGAGCTTGCAAAATGTATTTTAATTCACTTTTGAGCCTGGTTTCCAGAGCCGGAGCGCGACCATTTTCCCCTTGAATTCGATCATAAATCCCGCTGGCTAGAGCGTGGCGAATATATCCTTCCGTCTGTGGCTCAATGGTAAATCCCAGTCGCACCGCAAACCGTACAGCTCGATAAATCCGCGTCGGATCTTCAATAAAACTATTGGCGTGCAAAACTCGAATTTGTTTACCTTCCAAGTCTAACAAACCGCCAAAAAAATCTAACAATTCGCCCGATCGCGGCGTACTCAATCTGACTGCGAGGGCATTAATGGTAAAATCTCTGCGGTACAAATCTTGGCGAATCGAACTGGCTTCAACTTCTGGATTGGCGGCGGGATAAGGATAAAATTCAGTACGAGCCGTAGCGATATCGAGCCAGAGGGAGCCGAAAGGGGAGTCTTTTTGCCACAACAGGGCGGCGGTTTGAAATTGACCGTGAATTTCTAGACGGGATGTGGGGTATAGTTTTTGTAGTTCGGAGGCTAATTCGACACCAGCACCGGAATTGCCCGATCGCCCATCACCATCTACAACCAAGTCAATATCAGCTAGCACCAGTTTATCATCCGTCCCTAACTCACCTCTGGTATTATTCTCAGCAACAGGCATCTTGCCTGTTCCACAAGAGTTTAATGTTGTTGTGGGGTGGGCATCTGGCGCACCCTTGACAGGCTGGTTGACAATCATACCTGATGTGAAAGTTAAGAGTAAATCTCGAACTGCTCCACCGACAATATACAGTTGCCAGCCACGTTGTTGTGCAATGTTGGCGGAGATCGACAATAATTGCCATAATTCAGGACTAATACGCGATCGCAACAACGGCTCAACCACTTCAGGTAAATGACAATAGGACAATTCCGTATCACTTGCTGTGTCTCGTCCTTTTTGTTGGTGCAATTGGCGCAACACATCAGTGCGAGTCACAATTCCCACCAGTAAGCCATTTTCCAACACCGGCAAACGCCCGATATCATAAGTCACCATTAAAGATTCAATTTCTGGTAACAAGGTATCGGGGGTGATGGTTTTGAGCTGCCAAGTCATGTAACCCTTGACAGGAGCGTGACTGAAGCCGTGGTGCAGGGCAATGTCAATGTCGCGACGCGAGATAATTCCCGCCAGCCGATCGCCCGTATCGACCACAGACAGCCCGGAATGTCCGTAACGTAGGAGGATACGGTGAGCCTCAGCCACAGAAGTTTCTGGGCGAATACTCCGCACTGGAGATGACATTAATTCACGGGCTGTGGGGGGATGGGGAATTTGAGCTTTGAGTTCTTCAGCTAACTGACTTAAAGTTAGTAAGGGTTCCACGTCTCTGACAGCTAGGGAGGCGGCGCGGGCGTGGCCTCCACCACCTAGGGGTTTGAATAATGTGCTGAGGTTTGTGCCTTCTATGCGCGATCGGCCGATAATAGTTAATCGATTGGAAACTGACGATTCGGGAGAGTCGGGATCGATGGTATCGCTGTTTTGTTTTTCACCATATTTATACACATTTCCTAATAGCAGAGCATCGGTTTCAGTCAAATCCAGCAAGCGAGATGCTAGGGCAGAAAGTCCTGGAACATAGGCATCAGTTGTGAGCAATACCCAAGCTACACTGTTACCGCGTACAGTTTCCGATCGCAAGTTATTCAGAGCTTCTTTGAGTAAATCCTGCAATTGAGCAGACAAACCGGGTTCTACATATTCAGCGATGACTCCCAAACTCGCTCCCTGCTGCATCAACCACGCCAAAGCCATAGCATCTCGTGGCGTTGCACCCTCGAAGGTGAGGGAACCTGTATCGACGTGGATACCGAGGGCCATGACTGTGGCTTCTGAGCGATCGAGATGGAATTCTGTGGTGCTCTGTGGGACTTGATTTGCGAATTTTTCCCTAAGTTTTTCGACTATTAAGGTAGTGGTGGCCCCGACAGCTTCGATGTGGGTGACGGTGGCCCGGATGTCTGAATGGGCTTCTAAATGGTGATCGAAAACCGCAATTTCGTTAAGTTGTGGCAAATCTAGCCACTCGGCGGCTTTTCCTAGGCGATCGCGCGTGCTAGCATCAACAATGGCAAGCGATCGAATTTGTTGCCGATTGACCGATCGACGTTCGATTAACGGGTACTCATCGCGGTGTAGCGCCAAAAAATCCCGCACCGTGGGGTGACACCCACCAGCGAGCACGATTCTGGTACCGGGGTGCAGCACGCAAAGTCCCACCGCCGCTCCCAAGGTGTCAAAATCTGCTGTAGTGTGGCACAAAACTAAGTCCATAAACAAATCCTGCATCTCTAACCCAAAGTGTCCCTGAATCTGGCTCACGAACAGCACACGAGCCGATCGCACTATAACTCAAGCTTAGTGAAGTATTGATTCTAGTTTCAATCGCAGCAGCCAATAATGGTAAAATTTAGGTAAATCTCAAGAGCTGCTGACTCCTGTTAGCACCAGCCACCGCTATATCGAAAGGAGAAAAAATGTTATCAATTCTGTTTCAAGTTGTTTTACTCGGTTTGGTACTGCTATCTTTTGTGATGGTAGTTGGCGTTCCAGTTGCTTATGCTTCTCCCCAAAACTGGAGTCAGTCTAAAACACTGATTTTTGCAGGTTCGGGTCTCTGGTTTTTGCTGGTTATTGCCGTGGGTGTTTTAAACTTTTTGGTAGTTTAAAATTCGGTCTAGATCGACGTAAAATAGTTGTGAGTTTTGAATTTTGACTTAAATTTATGCTATAATTAGTAGTTTTAAATTTGGATTGAATTATTGATTGAAGTGACTTTTTCAAAAGATTAATTCAAGGCCAAAATTTAAAGCTCACAACTCATAAATAAAGCTAAGAAAAATCCAATTACCACTTACCAATTACCAAAGTATAAAATTATGGCAGTTTTCGAGGGTACTTTTACTCAAACAGAATCTTTGCGGTTTGCGATTGTCATTGGTCGTTTTAACGACATGGTAGTCAACAAACTTTTGGAAGGTTGTCAAGATTGTTTGAAACGCCACGGGGTTGATATCAATCCTCATGGTAATCAGGTTGATTTTTATTGGGTTCCGGGATGTTTTGAAATTCCTTTGATTGCTCGTCAAGCTGCATTTTCTCGTCGCTATGATGCAGTAATCTGTCTGGGTGCGGTGATTCGCGGCCAAACTCCTCATTTCGATTTTGTCGCTGGTGAGGTTTCTAAGGGAATTGCTGCTGCTGCTTTTCAAAGTGGAGTACCGGTGATTTTTGGGGTGGTGACGACTGACACGATGCAGCAAGCTTTGGAAAGGGCCGGAATTAAGAGCAATTTGGGCTGGAATTATGCAATGAGTGCTTTGGAAATGGGCACTTTGATGCGTCAAGTTAATGGTTTGGGTGGAAGTTCTTACGATAAATTAGCTGCTGCGTCTGCTGTTGAAGTGCTGTCGGGCGATCATAACTCGGCGATTGAAATCGCGTCTACAAAAACAAAGTCCGCGCAACGCGAGACTAAGAAATAAAGTAGGTAAGCAAAGCTATGGATAGTGTCACCGCGAAAAGATTCTCGATCGCAGAATATCACCGTTTGGGAGAACTAGGATTTTTCGCTCCCGATGAGCGAGTTGAATTGATTCGTGGAGAAATTATCAAAATGGCTGCTAAAGGTAGACTTCACTCTTTTTGCAACAGTACGATCGCCAAACCAAGCTATCTCTCTATGCTGAAGCTGGGATTGCTCATTATTGGATATTTAATTTAGTCGATAATCAACTGGAAATGCACAGCG
>RDXH01000273.1 GCA_004292745.1 Oscillatoriales cyanobacterium
TGGCTAAAAGAGCCATATTCTCAATGCTTGCAAGTTGTAGCTTTGAATCTATCAACTGCCTACAAAAACTTCTTTGATAAACGCGCCCTGTTGCCTAAGTTCAAATCAAAGCATGGTAGGCAGTCAATTAGTTATCCCCAAAACGTCAAGTTTGACGGAGACAAAATCAATCTACCTAAGATTGGCTTAGTTCACTGTCAGCGTCATCGTGATTTTGAAGGTGATGTCAAAACCGTAACGGTTTCTCGCAATCCAGACGGTAAATACTTTGTATCTGTCTTGGTTGACGATGGCAAAGCTAATCCTGAATTAATGCCAGTAGATAAAGCTATCGGTATTGATGTTGGGTTGACTCATTTGGCGATTACCAGTGACGGCTCTAAGTTTGATAATCCTAGATTTTTTATCAAACATCAACGCAACTTAAAGTGTAAACAGCAAAAGCTATCCAAGAAAAAGAAAGGTAGCCAAAATCGTAAAAAAGCCAGATTGGCAGTGGCAAAAGTTCACTCCAAAATTGCGAGATGTCGTGAAGATTTTCTGCACAAACTATCCCGCAAGATAGTAAACGAAAACCAAGTTATTGCAGTAGAAAACCTCAACATCAAGGGTATGGTCAAGAATCATAATTTAGCCAAAGCGATTAGCGATGTCGGCTGGGGTATGTTCTGCACAATGCTCAAGTACAAGGCTGAAAGTCAAGGAAGGCAATATATCGAAATTGATCGATGGTTCCCTAGCTCTAAGACTTGCCATGTTTGCTTAAATCGAGTTGATAATCTCAGTCTTGATGTTAGGGTATGGACTTGTAAGCATTGTGGTACTCACCATGACCGTGATGTAAATGCAGCGATAAATATTAGAAATGAAGCCTTGCGGATTATCTCGTTAGGAACTAGCGAGTCTGCCTGTGGAGGAGATGTAAGTCGACAAGAGTAAAACTTCGGTTTTGTTGGACGCCCCGCCCCGTTGAATCAGGAAGCCAGCGCTGTATCGCCGTATCGGTCAGCGTCTGGTAGTTCACTTATCCTGTACGGATTACTCAACAGAACGCACGCCGCCAATATCTGCTGGCGCGATCGCTGTTGGTTTGGCTCAAAGCCGAGGTTTGCTGGTTATTCGCGTTGATAGTGCGACAGCAAATTATTGTGGCTTTAGGTAGTGCTCAAAGGTTGAGTATGGAGTTAGTGTTGGGGATGATGGTTTTGATATTTGGGACGGTTGGTGTTTATTTCCTAAAGGCTTATTTGGCTCGTTAGGTGGGTGGTTTTTATAAATAATTTTGTGGAAAATCCAGCACTTAGATATTTTCTCAAAAACTCTGTTAATTAACAGCTAGGATGCCTATCTCACATATAGCCTTTCTCAATTAGGTGAGGTGAGCGTGTAATGGGTAACTTGTACGCTCGCGTAGTCGAAAATATGGTCAAACCGGATTTGTCAATGGTTCACTTCGCTCAATCTCAAAACTAAAATCGATATGCTATCTAGAATTGTCGGGCTTCGGTAAAATCAAGGTGAGCAGCCACAGTTAGAAGTTATCTCAACGCATGACACCAGAACCCAATCCTTCTCCATCCAACTCCCCTGAGTCGATCGCGACTTTAGAAAGTCTTAATGGTGCTACACCGTCAGTACCTGCTGGGGAAACCACTATCGTCCCTACTGCTGAACCGGAAAAAGCATTACCTCCACCTCCAACCCGTAAGATTATATTGCCAGAGTATCCCAAACAAACGACGGCGGAAATGTCGGGTTCGGTGCTGATTTTGGGATCGATCGCCGGGATGATTATCGGACTGGCGATCGATAATGTGTGGATTGGCTTGTTGGGTGCGATCGGAGCGATCGGGATTGCTCTGCGACTGATGTGGCCCAACTGGGGCAAAATCTGGATGCAAGTCATCCCCCCCACTTGGCGCACCCTAATCGTGGCTAGCTTTGGACTTTTGGCAGGAATCGCTGGCTTGCTGATGCTAAGTGGCTCTAACACTGAACCGGGAACCCGCAATATTCAAATTAACTGGGATGCTGTCGGAGCTCTGGGTGAGTTAATTGGCGCTTTGGGTCAAATTTTGATCGCAATTTTGGGTGTTTACGTGGCTTGGCGACAGTACGTGATTTCAAAAGATTTGACTATTCAGCAAAATCGAATTACTCAGCAGCAAACCATCGATGCTTATTTTCAAGGGGTTTCGGATTTGGCCCTGGATGAACAAGGATTTTTGGAAGATTGGCCGCAGGAAAGGGCGATCGCCGAAGGTCGCACTGCTGCGATTATGAGCAGTGTGGATGCCGAAGGTAAAGCTAAAATTCTCCGGTTTTTATCCCAGTCGAGGTTGGTTACTCCTCTGAAGCGCGATCGACTCTTAGGCCGCCCCATTCTAGACGGTGATGGTGGCTACGCCGAAGATAGAGACCACGGTATCCGCGTCATCGATCTCAATGTGATGTTAGCAGGAGCAGACCTAGCGAACACTGACTTGCGGTGGACAGATTTAAGTGAAGCTAATCTCGTCCGAGCCAATCTCAGCAAATGCGATTTAGTGAAAGCCAACCTCTCCCGCGCTGTGTTGTATGACGCCAATCTCACCCGCGCTGATATCAGGGGTACGACATTATTTTATGGTTCGGGCGAAAGCGCTTCCCCTCGCAGTCGGACTGAATTTCCTAACTACACCACGGGGGAATATACCGGGGCTGTGGTTGAACGTGCTGATTTCACTGGTGTCAAGCGAATGTCAGAGGAGCAACGTCAATACTGCTGCGCTTGGTGTGGCTCGAAATCGAGAGAGACTATTCCCGGTGGCTGCGAAGGTATTCCTAATAAACTAGGGCGTTGACTGCTCCTGTCAAATCCGGTAGCAGCGTCCTGTATTCATCTCTCTTCTTCTCCTCTGTGCCCTCTGCGCTCTCTGCGGTTAAATCATTCCGATCCAACCGTAGAAAATATCACCGCTAACCTGGAGTACCAGGTATAGCGGGTGTACAAAAAAACACGGAAAAATTCCGATCATGTGACATATCTGGATGGAAAGTTTAAATTTTTGAAACAGGATTGAGCCACAGCAAAACAGTCTTTTTTAATTGATTTAATTCCCGATACACTTCTTGTTTCACCCACTGTCCGATCGCATCAAAGGGTGTAAAAATTTGACCCATCGGCCAGCTAACATCTTGACCCAAGGGTGTTTGATGGTTGCCGGCCAGGATCTGAACAGTAATCATGTCGGAATATTTCACTTTTAGCAAGTCTTTTAACAGCAAAGTTTGGTCGATGTTGTCATCCTTAAATTTAATCAACAGATTGCGCCGAATTTGATAGCTATCTTTCACCAAGCGATTGGTATCCTGGGGAGAAGGAGTAAATTCGACGTTAAAGACAGGGGAAATTTGCTCGACGATGGGGATTGCTTCAGAAGCTGCATAATTGTTGAAAGAGATCAGAATATTGCCTGACCTTTCTACGTCAAAGACAGCACCAATGAGCAGATGTAGTTTGCACCCCATGCTGTGTCCCATCCCGTAGATGGGAAGATATTGCGATCGCAGCAACTTCATGGCCTGCAATCGTCCCAGAGCATTTTCAAATTTATTGAGCACATCACGGGCGATCGCAATATGATCCAAAGTATTGACAAAAGGTGTCGCTACTACAACATATCCTTGATTTCCCAAGGTCTCCAATAGCCAGCGATAGGTCAAGTGTGGTGCTGTCGCCACAAAGGCACCACCGAGAAAATGTACGATCGCGATCGGTCTAGTTGAAGGAATCAATACCCAGTTCCCTGAAATTTCCTGCCAGTCCATAAATTCAATCAACTAGGGAGTGTCAAACCTTTCTTCATGATACTTCATCCATTTCAACTTATTCAAACTAGCTTGAGGATTGAGAACTGTAGTCACAATCCCGTAAACAAGAGTCTGCAAAAACTCCCGGTTCAACCAACTTTGTCCTAGCTTTCTCATGTAGTGCAGTGCCAAAAATTCTCTAAATTTGTTGAGCTTTTGCCAAACTGGCAAATTCTGAAAACATAATTGTTCGTAATTACTTAAAGACAACTCCGGCTCTCCCCGCAGACGCCGCCGTTGATTTTCCTTGATACAATCAGAGGCTATGCGTTTTTTCAACCAGTGCTTATCTGTGAGAGAATTCCCTCTAATCCGGTAATTGCCCAAAGGCTGTTTCGTCGCCAACAAGCCGTACTTTTGAGCAATTCTGGTAAATAACTCTGTATCTTCCCCTACCAACCAATCTTCAGCGAAGCCACCTTCTTTGAGGAGAATTTCTCGCTCAATTACCACAGAAGACGGAAAAACCCAAGGACTATCCCCTGTCAACTTAATCCCCTGCATTTCGGCTTTAGTTGTAGGATAGGTAGGAATATAACTCAACTTGTTACCACTTTTATCTAAGTACCGCAAAGCGTGAGCAACAGCTTTAACTTCTGAATGTTCTGCCAGCATTTGCAAACAAAATTCCAGCTTGTTTGGTTCCCAAGTATCGTCGCTGTCGAGAAACGCTACATACTCACCTGTGGCGCGCTCGATCATTAAATTTCTCGACTTAGAAACCCCATAATTTTCGGGATTTACAAATAACTGAATTCGCGGATTAGACTCCGCAAGTTGAGCTGCTATTTTCCTAGTATCATCAGTAGAGCAGTCATCAACAATTAAGATTTCTAGATGCTGGTGGCTGCCATTGAGTGCGGAAGAAACTGCCGCCACCAGGGTTTCGGCTGCATTGAAGGCAGGAATGATGACACTGACTTTTGTGCTGTTCATAAATCAGCTATAGCAATCACGTAACTTTCAGCAACAGCATAGCAAACAAGGCATGGCAGTGTCCGCTCACCTTCTGGCCAGCGATGCGGGGCTCTTGGCGATCGAACAGGAAGGCAATGCAGTGGATGCAGCCGTGGCTACGGCTTTGGCAATTTCGGTGGTGGAGCCTTTTGCGGCGGGTATCGGCGGTGGGGGTTTTTTGCTGCTGCGACGGGCCCAAGCAGGGACTGTGCAAGCCTTGGATTTTCGGGAACGGGCTCCCAAAGGGGCGACGCGGGATATGTATTTGGACAAGCAAGGAAAAGTGCGTCCCAGAGCAAGTCTAGATGGGCATTTGGCCGCGGGGATTCCTGGTACTGTGGGGGGACTTTATACGGTGCACCGCGAGTACGGGAAGTTGCCTTGGGCTACTTTGGTGGCACCGGCGATTGCCTTGGCAGAAAATGGTTTTCCGGTGAGTTCGCGGTTTACCCAGGCTGTGAAGTTGCGACAGAATGCGATTAACAACAACCAGGCGGCACGGGAAGTTTTTACCCGCAGTGGTGTTTTATACCAACCAGGGGAACTGCTGGTGCAGCGGGATTTGGGGCGGACTTTACGCCAGATTGCGACAGAGCCGCAAAGTTTTTATCGAGGGAAAATTGCTAGGGCGATCGCCTCTGACATGGCGAAAAACGGTGGGTTGATTACTCTCGAAGACCTGAAAAACTATACACCGATTTGGCGCAATCCAGTTTGTGGCAACTTTCGGACTTACCGAATTTGCGCAATGTCGCCTCCTGCTTCCGGTGGCGTTCATTTGCTGCAAATTTTGAATATGATTGGCGATACAGATTTAAAGACTATGGGAAGGAAAAATCCAGATACTTTGCACTTGTTGGCCGAATCAATGAAGATTGCTTATGCCGATCGAGCTGAGTATTTGGGCGATCCAGATTTTGTGAGTGTCCCCGTCAAAGCTCTGACTAGCAAAAATTATGGCAGATGGAGGCGATCGCAAATCCAGAGTCAAGCCAAACCTTCGAGGGAAGTAAAAGCTGTGGATGCTCAAACTTTGAGTCGCTTGGTGTCGGAGTCGCCGGAGACTACGCACCTAACGGTAGTTGACACAGAGCGCAATGTGGTCAGTTTGACGTTTACTGTGAATGGTGGTTTTGGGGCTGGGGCTGTGGCTGCGGGTACAGGAATTTTGCTCAACAATGAGATGGACGATTTTGCTGCGGCACCGGGAGTGCCGAATTTGTTTGGTTTGGTGGGTGGGGATGCAAATGCGATCGCCAGCGGCAAAACTCCTTTATCCAGCATGACGCCGGTGATTGTGACAGAAAATGGCAAATTTCGCCTCGCTGTGGGATATTCCGGAGGTAGTACGATTATTACCACTGTGCTGCAAATTTTACTTAATGTGTTGGTTTAACACATGAATGTCGGTGAGGCTGTATCCGCACCGAGGATTCACCATCAGTGGCTGCCCGATCGCCTAATGCTGGAACGGGGAGGTTTTGATGGTGCGACGCTGGATCAGTTGCGACGGCGGGGACACCAGATTCAGCAACGGGAAAGTTGGGGAAATGCTAATGCGATCGTCGTAACACCCGATGATTGGTTGGAGGGGGCGGCCGATCCACGCTCTGAGGAAGTAGCAAGGGGTTTTTGACCAAGCCCGCCCTCTATGGGATTTGATTTTACAGCCATCGAATAGGATAATCATGTCTGATTTTTGCTTCTGACTTGTGGCTGCTGCGATCGCGTCACAGCCCATAATTACCGAGTTTAAATCTCTAAATATTTCAGTATAAATACTTAGAATTAAAGAGTTGATAAAGGTAATATATATTACCTATATTTAATGCCATGATCTAATTGTAGATTGAATTTATACCTGTGATTTTAGCAAAAAAAATATGCTCAGCCCTCATAGAATTGCTGCCTTAACTGCTACATTCACCGCTGCTGCTTTCAGCTTG
>RDXH01000274.1 GCA_004292745.1 Oscillatoriales cyanobacterium
GACAACGCCGGGGTTGAGATTGTTGGAAAAATACGCGACTCAAGTCGGCGGTGCTTGCAATCACCGGATGGGATTAGATGACGCGGTGATGATTAAAGACAATCACATTGCGGCGACTGGGGGAATTGCCGAGGCGATCGCCCTAATTCGCAATTCTATCCCCTATCCGCTGACAATCGAAGTTGAAACGGAAACTCTGGCTGAAGTGGAGACAGCTCTTCAGCATAAGGCGGATATTATCATGTTAGATAATATGTCCTTCGATCTGATGCGACAGGCTGTGGCAATAATTCGGGAAAAGAGCGATCGGGTGAAAATTGAAGCTTCTGGGAATGTGACTTTGGAAACTATTCGGAGTGTGGCGGAAACCGGAGTTGATTATATTTCTACGAGTGCTCCAATTACGCGATCGACTTGGCTGGATTTGAGCATGAAAATTAATAATTAGTTGACTGTTGACTGTTAACTGTTAACTGTTAACTGTTGATTATTTGTTGGTGTGAATAACCAACAAATAATCGATGCCCAATTCCCAATTCCCGATGCCCAATTCCCGATGCCCAATTCCCAATTCCCAATTCCCAATTCCCAATGCCCAATGCCCAATGCCCGATTCCCAATGCCCAATTATTTGGATATAAAATGAACCCAGAAATTCCCGTCAGGCATACAAACGTTGCGGATCAAACGCTCGGAATAATATAAGTAAGCACCGCTAACACTCGTGTCATAACCAGTAGCAAACCATTCTCCATAGGGATCGTGAACAAAGAATCCATCGCTGTCATAACCTACTACAACGATGATATGACCGAAAGACGTGAAATATCCGTGGATCACAGCCGGATTCCCACTGGCTAGCCAATCTCTAACGTCCTGAATAGTTGCACTTTCTGTAAAATAATCTTGTGCACCGTAATCTTTGACAATCTTTGCTAAATCCAAGGGTTCCCAGCGACTGTAATTTTTGGCGATCGCATATTCATAGAGTTCATCCTCAAATTGCCCGGTTTTTTTGCGTCGCGGAATTCTCAAAAAGTCCAGACACATTGCTATGGAAGTTACATTACAAGAACCACTAGGATTGTAAAAATTATCCATTTGGGAGCGGTAAGGAACTCCAAGTCTGACAGTGGGTGGATTTATTTTGGGATAGAGCACAACGCCTTCTTGAGTAACTTGAGCCTGTGTTCCCAAAACATACCAAATCCCCGAACCTTTAAAAGATTGGTTGCGGAGAGCAATTCTCAGATGCCCGCGAATCGGAGCAAAAGCAATCAGTTCAAACTCTTTTCCCGCTGGTATTGACTGTTTTTCCGCGTCAAGAAGTTGAGAAGTTGCCAGAGGTTTTGCTTTAAAAACTGTGTCTTTGAGGATTTTTAGGACGATCGGAGGTGTGGGAATGTCTCCCTTTTTGGTCTCGATCAGCTTTTCGGCTGTGACTGCTCCCAAAAAACCAAGTTCGCCACACTTCATCAGGGTTTGAAACCGATGGAGAGCGGCGGTAGAGAGGGGACCAAATAAGCCGTCTACGGGGGGTTTGAGTAAACCCAAGTCAATCAGGCGAGTTTGAATTTGGCGACTGAGTTCGTCGTCAGCCGCGATCGCCTTGACATCGTACCTCATTTGGGATTTTAGAAAGTTTTGTAATTTCATCCTTGCCCACCCATGTGTAATAATTCCAAGCTTATCCTCTCAGAAAATTACGATAGTTTTGTCGATCGCCCCTATGTTAAAGGCTTTGTATTCATGATTCGATACAAAACCTTCAAGGGGAGACTGCAAAATCAGGAAGGGCGAACGATCAGTATGCCGATCGCATCAGGAGACAAATATTTGACAGCCGCATCCCGAAGCTGGGTGGGAGTCAGGGCTTGGATGCACGCCGTATAGTTGAGGGCGGGAGCGATATCCCCTACCATTGACTGATAATAGCCGTACAAACTTGCCCGATCGCTCGGAGTCTCATTTCCAAACACAAACCGATTTGCCACTTGGGTACGGATGCGGGAAATTTCAGCATCAGTCACCAATTCAGTTTGCAAAGTGCGGATGTGTCGGATGATGGCTGCTTCGACTTCTGGCAGATTTTCCGCCGCCAAATGAGCGGAAATTGAGAACACGCCACCGAGTCGCTGAGTCATGTTGCTGACGGAAATTGACGAAACCAGCCCCTTATCTTCGCGCAACTCCTGAACCAAACGAGTTGTGCGCCCGTGGCCCAAGATTGTCGCCAAAACGTCGAGGGCGTAGGTTTCGGAGATGTCAACAAAACCCGGTGCACGCCACATCATCATCAGTCTGGCTTGCTGGAGGGAAGTATCGACAAATTCGCGGCGGATTGTTTCTGTAAACGGCGATTCTTTTGAGTATGTCGGGGTTTGGGATTCTGACTGAATTTTGACAGCAGCCAGATCTATGTTGCCGTTTTGTGCTGTGCTTTTTGCCGAAAAACTGTCTGCCACAATTTGAATTAATTGATCCACGGGCAAATTCCCTACAGCCACTGCTGTCATGGCGCTGGGCTGATATCTGCTGCTGTGGAAATCGCGCATTTGTTGGGCGGTAAGGTTTTCGATCGCCGAGCTAGGGCCGAGGACGGGACGGCGATATGGTAGGGATTCAAAGGCTAGTTGGACCGATCGCTGATAGGTGCGGCGGCCGGGATTGTCTTCGGAGCGTCTAATTTCTTCTAATACTACCAGTCGTTCGCGATCGAAGGCATCGTCGGGAATGCTGGCATTTAGCAACACATCTACTTGCAGAGGGGCTAGTTCGGCAAAGTCTTTCGGGGCTGTGGTGATGTAGTAGTTTGTGTAATCTTGGCTGGTGGCTGCATTGGTGACTGCGCCGCGTTGTTCGATCGCAGCCTCAAATTCTCCGCTTTGAATACTGGGAGTTCCCTTGAAAATCATGTGTTCTAAAAAGTGAGCCATCCCGTTGATTTCGTCGGATTCGACGGCGGAGCCCAAGTTTACCCAAATGCTAAGGTTAACCGCATCAACGGGTAAGTGTTCGGCGATGACGGTGAGGCCATTGGGGAAATGGCGGATGGTGGGAGCATTGATGGGCGATCGGGAGGAGGATTTGAGCAGGGTTGATGTCATGTGGATTTTTGGTTGATCTTATTCTCTCTATCTTAAATCGCTTTTAAGGAAGTCATCGGATTTTAGATTTAGGATTTTGGATCGATCGCGCTTTTGGTGGCTGGTAGAGATGTCGCGCAGGGGCGATAGGTTAACACCAGATAGAGCATCTTCTAGCTAGAAATGAGCGACTTAATTTGTGTTGAAACTGGTTTACTATTTGCTAATAAGTGTCATTGATGACGACTAAATGAATACACGAAATATCAGGTTCTAAAATTGATGAAAAAATTGATGAAATATACCTACCGATCCGGGAGCATCCCGATTCTGCATAGGCGAAGCATGACCGCAGACAATTTATTAGCGATCGCCAGAGATTTACAGCCGTCATGCTATAGCCCCTACGAATATAATTGCCAAACACAGATGCACCAACTTATCCAGGGATTTATGACACCATAAATAAATTAATGTATATCTAAAATTTAGCAATATTTCTCACTAATCTCAAACAGAAAATTCAATTTTTTTTCGTGCAGATTCTCGATCGCACTTTAAAGTCAACGCCCTTGCAATAGCCGTTCGGCCGTCAGTTCCAACACGCCTAACACAGGGGAGGCGATCGCGTTATCACCCGTATACACAACCTCTTCATACAAACCCTCAACCCACTCCAACACCGTCACCCGCTGCTGGATTGGGTCAACAATCCAATACTCCGCAATTCCTCGCGCCGCATACTCAGAACGTTTGTAGCGATAATCTCGATTTTCTTGATGAGGACTCACCACTTCTACTACCAGCAATGGTGGCGGCATATCGATCATAATAGTCGATCGCCTACTCCCCTCCAAAGCCGTAGCCAATTCCTCCGATAGCACCATCAAATCCGGTAAACGACTCCCAGCCCGCGAACTACTCACCACAATTTCAGTCTTCATCATCAATCGATAAGATGGAATACCCTGTTGCAAGAATAGAGCAAATAGCAATGAGGCAATTCGGCAATTGAGTTGGCTTTCTGGGGGCATAACAATCAGTTCTCCATTTTCCAGTTCGTACCGAGTCTCTGTACCATCATCAAAGTTCAGATACTCTTCAAGGCTCATTTTTTGGGATGCAACGGTCATAGCAACCAGGCCTCTGCTAAAAATTGTTCAGGTGTACTCATCATTTTAACAAAATCTCTAGCTCCTCTCATAGCGTGTGAAATCTAAACTTAATTGACAATATTGACAAATAGTGCATTGTTTCCCTCGCTCCCAGGCGATCGCCTCTCAAATCTAAAATTTAAAATCTAAAATCTAAAATCCCATTGACTGATGTCACAAAGTACGCGAAACTTTACACATAACTGACGCAAAGCTTCTAGATATTAATAACTTTTGTTAAGTTGTGACTCGCAACCTATCAATTCGTCAAAATTGATTTAGGGGTTTGCGAGAAACGCCAACCTCCAGAAGCGACGCCCGCAGGCATCATCCCTAGCTTAGTGCTACCGATGTCTAATCCCACCGTTCCTATTGAGTCAGCCATTTTTCGATAACACACTATGGAAACACTAGAGTTTGTGATTTATCCAGATGGCCGGGTACAGGAAACAGTCACCGGCATTATTGGCGCATCCTGCGCTGAAGTAACGGCTGCGATCGAAGCCCAGCTTGGAGTTGTGCTTCATCAAGAGTCTACATCTGAATATTTC
>RDXH01000275.1 GCA_004292745.1 Oscillatoriales cyanobacterium
AGTACGATCGCCAAACCAAGCTATCTCTCTATGCTGAAGCTGGGATTGCTCATTATTGGATATTTAATTTAGTCGATAATCAACTGGAAATGCACAGCGAACCTTATCAAAAAAGACAAGGGGATTTCAATTATCGATCGCAAAACATCGTTCTACAAAATGAGACTGTGGTAATTCCGGGCTTTCCCGATTTGTCTCTAGATTTATCCTTAGTGTTTCCAGCCTAACCTGAATTGACGATCTAAGTCAATTTCAAACACTCATAGAACTTTCTGTATAAGCTTATACATTTATTTGTGTTCGCGATCGCTCTTTGACTTACTGAGTATTATATGACACATTTATCTGCTCAAATACTGAATTATTATCAACTTTTTAACTGATAATCGCCGATTATCTAATATTCCTCAACAGTTTTATGAGATTTTTCTGAATCTGGTTGCAAAAATATGAGAAATTCGTTATGTTAAGTTTTGTGTAAGCATGAGGCTCTCTCAACTCGATCTTAGGATGACTTTTAGTATAAGTGCTGTACAAACAGTGTTTAACCTATTTTTAACAAACCGATATAAAAAGTAAATTTTTAGGTCGATTGTTAACATGAGATTAAATAATCAATTTGTTCAGTTAACACCTAGAAAGCTTGCCAGAAAAGGGATTGATAATTTTGAGAGTCGCCCGGATACTTACAGTTACCGATCGACACAAAAGTACAACAATTTTATGGGTGACATTCAAGCTACGTTTACATCTACCGATCGCGCTTTTCATATTGAAGGGTACGAAAAAATTGACTTCAGCTTACTCTATGTAGATCAGTGTATGGTCTTTACGGCCAGCAGATGCAGGCTTATTTCAAATATCACGAGATAGATTTAACCGTCTTTCCAGTGAGTATCAAGGAACCCGATAAGACCTTAACAACTTTTGAAAGCATCATAGACGCCTTCGTTGATTTCGGACTCGTGCGGAAAGAACCTGTGTTGGTGGTTGGTGGTGGATTGACTACTGACGTAACTGGTTTCGCCTGCTCCTCCTATCGTCGTCGGACAAACTACATCCGCGTACCGACAACCTTAATTGGGCTGATTGATGCCAGTGTAGCGATCAAGGTAGCTGTGAACCACGGTAAACTGAAAAACCGCCTCGGCGCTTACCACGCTTCACAGAAAGTAATTTTAGATTTCTCCTTCCTAAAAACTCTGCCGATCGACCAAATACGCAACGGTATGGCAGAGTTAATTAAAATCGCGGTTGTTGGGAACAAAGAAATCTTCGAGTTGTTAGAAAACTACGGCGAAGCATTGCTGCATAGCCATTTTGGGTATCTAGACGGCACATCTGAACTGCGCGAAGTAGCACATCGCTTAACCTACAACGCCATTGAGTCAATGCTGGCATTAGAAGTACCAAACCTACACGAGCTAGACTTGGATAGAGTGATTGCTTATGGTCACACCTGGAGTCCGACGCTGGAACTAACACCGGAAATTCCGATGTTCCACGGCCATAGTGTCGCTATCGATATGGCTTTTTCGGCGACGATTGCGGGGCTGCGGGGCTACATTTCGATCGCCGATCGCGATCGCATCTTAGGATTAATGAGTCGCCTCGGACTAGCAATTGATAGCCCTTATCTCACCTCAGAACTGCTCTGGAAGGCTACAACATCCATCGCCCGTACCCGTGACGGTCTCCAACGTGCGGCAGCTCCATGCCCCATTGGTGACTGCTTTTTCATGAACGATTTGACTCGAACCGAGTTGGATGAAGCCCTAGCGGTGCATCAAAAAATCTGTCAGGGCTATCCACGCAATGGTGATGGCGAGAATATGTACGTGGTATTGGACAAAGTTGGGACTCTTTCCACAGCCGGGGTATAAAGATGAGACCTGTTACCCCAGTCGGGATTTTAGCCTCTTTACTGGAAAATCTTGTCCAGCAGGTAGAGTCTCAAGATGGGATCGATCGAGCTTTCAAGGCAGAATTACAACAAGCCTACGAATTAGCAAACGGTCTCGATCCCTACCTGAACCTTTGCACCACAGCGGAATCTGCGGATTTAGCCACCTTAGTAAAACGCACCCAATCAGAAGATTGGAGTCAGCGATTCTCCGACGGCGAGACAGTGCGGCATTTGGAACAAGAAATGCTATCTGGCCATGTCGAAGGCCAATTGCTAAAATTTCTGGTCCATCTCACCAAAGCACAGCGCGTGCTAGAAATCGGGATGTTCACTGGCTACTCAGCACTAGCGATGGCTGAAGCCCTTCCTGTTGATGGAGAAGTAGTAGCCTGCGAAGTAGATACTTACGTCGCACAATTTGCCCAAAAGTGTTTCAACGAATCGACTGCTGGCCACAAAATCTCAGTGAAGGTAGCACCGGCTTTAGAAACCATGAAACAACTGGCTGATGCTGGAGAAGTGTTCGATTTAGTGTTTATCGATGCTGACAAAGGTGGATACACTGACTATCTCGATTTACTACTCACGACTGGTTTGTTGGCTCCCAATGGCTTGATTTGTGCTGACAATACTCTGATGCAGGGACAGCCCTATTTGTCTGGTACTACTAATGCTAACGGAATTGCGATCGCCCAATTCAATCAGGCTCTGGTTGATGATCCGCGCGTAGAGCAGGTGTTAGTACCATTGAGAGATGGGATTACCTTAATTCGGCGCGTTTAGCAATATTAATCAGGACACGGCACCGTGCCCAAGGAGTGTCAACTTAAGGTCAAACCCATAGTCCGGCGGGGGTTTAAACCCCCGCCTCAAAGCTAAAGTCCTCTAAAAGAGGACTGAAGAGAAGAATTTTCAACTAATTAGTCCTCTTTGAGAGGACTGTCTTCTATTAGACAGGGGTTTCAACCCCTGGCGGACTCCGGGCCCACAGACGAACTTGGCGGGCTGACAGTTTAAGTTGACACTCCTTGGGCACGGTGCGGTGTCCCTACCCCAAAATCATCAGGTAGTTGCCCCAATCTGAAACTGCATTTACTGCTTATGCTATAGTTAAGTAGAAATCTTTGTAATTACCAATTGCTAAGATAATGCAAGCTAAAGAAATATCAATTTCCCTATCACAATCACTACTACAGTTCATTGAAAGCTACAAAATTGCCAAAGGATGCAAATCGCCATCCAAAGTAATTGAATTAGCTTTGGAATTGTTGCGGAATCAAGAACTAGAATCTGCTTACCGACAAGCATCTAGCGAAGTAGACTCCGTTTGGGATTTAACAGTTGCCGATGGATTAACAGATGAAACGTGGTGAAATTTACTATGCGAATCTCAGTGCTACAGTCGGTTCTGAGATAGACAAAAGCCGTCCCGTATTGGTGGTAAGCAATGATGCTAATAACCGTGCCACCAATACAGTTACAATTCTACCAATTACCTCGAATATAACCCGTGTCTACCCTTTCGAGGTATTGCTAAATCCAGAGGATAGCGGTTTATCCAAATCTTCTAAAGTGCAAGTACAGCAAATACGGACAATTTCTAAACAGCGAATTACCAGCGATGCAGTCGGGAGTTTAAATGAGGAAATTATGCAGTTTGTAAATATTGCTCTAAAACTGCATTTAGATGTCGATTAACATAGAGAATTAATTCGTCAGAACCAGAGATTTACTGCCGGAAGGCTTCGCCCCTACGAGTATATTTGCAAAATCGGGACGCTCCCGTTAGTACGTCATACCAGAAAGTTAATTATGAAAACAATTTCAGTTGCAGCGATGCCATCTGAACAGGAAAAAAATGCGGGTACTCGGCGCTTTCAAACAGCACTTAAAACCATAGTAACTCTGACTTTGTTGCTATTAGTAATGCCCTTGAATTTAACTTTGACCATAATTGCATTATTGAGATCCATCCTCAAACCGTTCCAGTCGCGATCGCCTATGGCCAACAATCCCCAAACGATTTTGATCAGTGGCGGCAAAATGACCAAAGCATTACAGCTAGCGCGATCTTTCCACAAAGCCGGTCATCGAGTAATTTTGGTGGAAACCGAGAAATACTGGCTAACAGGTCATCGTTACTCTTGGGCGATCGATCGCTTTTATACAGTACCAAATCCCCAGACAAAAGAATACTCCGAAGCACTCTTAAAAATCGTCCAACAAGAGAGAGTTAATGTTTATGTTCCCGTCTGTAGTCCCGTCGCCAGTTACTACGATGCCGAAGTCCAAAGCGTGCTTTCTCCCCACTGTACGGTAATGCACGTAGATGTGGAAACGCTGCAAAGATTGGATGATAAATATACATTTGCCGCCGCTGCGGAAGCCTTGGGGCTGCGAGTTCCGAAGTCCTACCGGATTACCAATCCCCAGCAAGTAATCGATTTTGATTTTAGTGATGCACAGCGCAAATACATTATCAAAAGTATTCCCTACGATTCTATCCGCAGATTAGACTTAACTAAATTACCCTGCGAAACCCCAGCCGAAACTGCCGCTTTTGTCAAGTCTTTACCAATTTCTGAGAGTAAACCTTGGATTATGCAAGAGTATATTCCGGGACAAGAGTTCTGCACTCACAGTACAATCCGTGATGGTCATGTTCAGTTGCATTGTTGCTGTGAATCATCCGCATTTCAGGTAAACTATGAAAATGTCGATCGCCCGGATATCGAAAATTGGATTCGTCAGTTTGCCAAAAGCCTCAATTTGACTGGACAAGTTTCCTTTGATTTCATTCAGGCGGCGGATGATGGACAGATTTATGCGATCGAATGTAATCCCCGCACCCATTCAGCCATCACGATGTTTTACAACCATCCCGATGTCGCGAAGGCTTATTTAGAACCAGACTCTTTACCACAAACTGTGCAGCCCTTGGCATCTAGTCGCCCGACTTACTGGATTTACCACGAAATTTGGCGATTGGTGACTAATTTGTCGTCGCCAAAGCTAATTTATGAGCGGTTACAAATTATCACCCAAGGTAAAGATGCCATCTTCGATTGGAACGATCCATTACCATTTTTGATGGTGCATCATTGGCAAATTCCATTATTGCTATGGGGCAATTTGCAGAAGCCGAAAGAGTGGATTCGGATTGATTTTAATATTGGCAAACTTGTGGAAATAGGAGGAGATTGAGTATGTCAGTATTACGGGTTTTGCATTTAGTTGGATCGGCAGTCAGTGATTTTTACTGTGATTTGTCGCGCCTTTACGCCCAAGATTGTTTGGAGAATACGGCTAATTCAGCACTGTATGAATTTCATATTGCCTATGTTTCTCCCGATCGCACTTGGCGTTTTCCGACATCTCTGGCTCAAAGTGCGATCGCTGCCGCTCATCCCATGTCTTTAGCGGGCGCTGTGCAGGTGCTCAGTGACCTCCAAATTGATGTAATGATCCCCCAGATGTTTTGTATCCCCGGCATGACTCAATACCGCAG
>RDXH01000276.1 GCA_004292745.1 Oscillatoriales cyanobacterium
CGATTGAAAGGGTCACTTCTGATTGAGTCTCCAAGAGTTGCTTACCTCTAATACTACCACTTAATAGTTACCCAATCTGGGAAGAATGTCAATAGGTGTCTACCAAAAATCTTTCAGCCCCCTACCCGTTCCACAACCAAGGTCTAAAATACGCTCTCCTGGGTTAATTTCTAGACGCTTGAGTGTTTCTTCAACAGTCGCATTTACATAAAATGACCAGCGACGATCGTATTGTTCTGCAAGTCTAGCATACTCTGTTTGAATAGGGTCTGAGTACATAATTTTTAATATTTAAGCAAAGGTGGTGTCCACTGATTCCTCAACCAGGTCTGCTGCTGCGATCGAACTTGCAAAAGGGGCGGCCATTGCTGAGGTGTTGGAGAAAAATGCACCTTGCCAAACAAAGGCGATCGCCGACAGACAAAGCACAGTTGCAGCCATCCAGCGTCTAGCAGTTGAAAACCGCTTCGTCAAGTAATTCAGATTCATAAAAATACCATCTCTATCAGGTTTAGCCTCCTATTTGTAATCGATTTTACCGATCGCCTCAATCTTTCTCCAGATATAGCAATCCTAAATGAGTCGTAAAGATTTTCACCCCACCCCAACCCTCCCCTTATTAAGGGGAGGGGGTAAGAAGTTCACAAATGATTTAGGATTGCTATAGAGGTTTTTGCGCCATCGCTGGTTAAAGGAATTCACTATTTGGATAGATGTTGATTATGGTCATTCTACGGTGTACGATTTCCTGATTTGCTTTTTGCCTTCGCCGCCCTAGATTCCACTGTAAATGGTGGGATGTCTGCCAATTCTGTGGCGCTCAAACTGTATTGTTCGCAAACCAAACTCAGGCGGGTTCCACCGCTTGTCACTGCATTCACAGCATGAGTTAAATCTCCTTGAAAATACACGAGGGTATTTGCTTCTGGTTTAATCTGCCCGACTTGTTTTTTGTGACAGCGCAATACTAACTCTCCGCCTTCGAGATTTGTTGGTACTTGGATGTATAAAACGCTGACTGCTGCCGGAGGTTCCACCGTTTTGCAGTACGATCGCAAAGAGCGATCGATATGGGGATCGACACGGGAACCTTCTTTGAGCCACAGAGGGTTGAGATAAAAAGCATTGCAAGCTGGTTGTAGGGCTTGGTCTAAATAGGGTTTAAAGTATGGGAAACGCTGTTCTACTTGGGCGATTTCCGAACGTTGAAATACCACGGAAAAGCCTTTTGTACCGATGAAGTCGCGGTTGAGGTTATTGATGGCAAAATAAGGGGATGCGAGAATTGCTCCTCGCAAGTCGTTGAGATAAGTAATGGAGAAAGCGTTAGGATGCTTGCTGTAGTATTTCAAGGAATTTCATAAATGTGCGATCGAGCAAGATCCAGAATACATCATGGTATCAATATTTGCTGGAATGGCGATTGGTTGTTCCCATCCCTCAGACATGGCTGTCGATCGCACTTGACACCTGAAAAAAATTCGTGATATATAAAGTCTAGTTTTAATTCCGCCGATGACAAAATGAGTAAATATACCACATGAACAGAAATCCACTAGCAGTAGTGCTGCTCTCTTTCCTGGGCTTAGCCTTAACTTTTATAATTTCGAGTTATTCTGATGTTGCAGCTCAAAAAGCTCCCAGAAATTCCTCCGTCCCTCCACCAGCAACTGTAACTAGGGCAAAAGCCAAAGTCCCAGAAGCCAAACCTTCTCTCAAAATTTCTCCCAACCCTGACAAGCCAACAGAAGTTGCTGTGGGTTTCTACCTAATCAACCTCGGTCGCATTAATCAATCAGATGAAACTTTTGATGTCAGCGGTTATCTGTCGGCAAATTGGCAAGACGAGCGTCTAGCATTTGACCCGAAAGTCGTTGGTGACACGGAAAATCATGAAAATCCAGAAAAAGTATGGGAACCAGCTTTAACGATTGTCAATGCTCAATCAGCATCCAAAAAGACGGCTGTGTCAATCACTGCCAAACCCGACGGCAATGTGAATTATTTAGAACTTGTTAATACTACTGTATCGTCTGACTTAGATTTGAGAAAGTTTCCCTTTGATTCCCAAAAAGCTGAGGTTGTTTTGGAATCTTTGTTTTTTGATGACCAAACTCTGGTTTTGCACAACGATCCAAAGCTAACTGGATATAGCAAAGATTCTTTTGTTTCTTTGTCCGAATGGCAAATTCTTGACGTTAATACTACAGTCACTCCCCAAAAATTTGCACCTGACGGTAAAAATTATTCGCGATATACTTTTGAGCTCAAACTCAAGCGCAATTACCAATTTTACATCTTTAAAGTCTTTATTCCCCTGCTGCTAATTACGCTGCTTTCTTGGGCGACTTTTTGGATGGATTCCAACGCAGCTTTTTCCACTCAGATGAGTGTCGGCATGACCAGCACCCTTACGGCAATCACTTTTAACTTTACTGTTGCTAATGCTTTGCCGAGATTATCTTACCTAACTATGCTGGACGCATACATATTTATCTGTTATATCTTTTTCTTTTTGTCGATCGTGGCCAATGTCACTGTACATTTATTGTTACAAGACAACAAAAAACCTGACTTGATATATGAGAACATCCGCAGATTGCGCTGGATTTTTCCCTTGGCTTTTGTTGTCTTACAAGGGATTGTCATCACCTTATTTTTGGTATGAGCCAACTGAATCCATAAATATTGGAAAAACCCACTTGTGTTGAGCAAGTGGGTTTGTCGTCAAGGTATTTTGATTTTATGGGCAAGTTCTAGCGGTTTTTTATAAGTAAATTTTATGTATTAGCTAAAGGTATTTTTGATTGGTCATATTACAATTCATGTTGTAAAAAAATGTAAAAAAATTATTGATAAAGATTCTGATTAAATTAACGATTTTGCGATATTTCAGAATCTATTACTAAAAAGTGATTAAGCTATGGTACGATCGAAGTTATATAATTTGGCGTAAGTTATGACTATTAAAAAGCAGACTCTGTAATTGTTAAATCCTGAAACGTTTGTGGGTATTGGAATTGCGACGCTGATTTGGGTGAGAAATAAAAAAATGGGCTTGGTGAAAAAGTAAAGTAATATGAAGTAAAATTTTGTTTTGTATAAAAGATGGGGTAAAATTCTCTAACAGGAGTTGAAAAGAAACTCAAAATATGGTATGGAGTCGGAGAGAATCAAAGATAGGTAGCCAAAGTAAGGCCGAGCAAAATCAAGAAAAAGTCGATCGCCCATGAAGTTGGCTACAGGCTAAACATTTTGCCAGGAGTGAGTTACAATTCACCTGTTAAGGCGAAACAACTGCTAAATTTAAAAATTATCCTGTAGAAGTCAGAAGCTAAAAGTCTCAGGGTTTTCGACAGCTCGCGAATTAAAAAAAAAACTATGTCTCAAAATGTCACCGCAAAACAGATGGGTGTGGAATCAGCCCAAGACCCGATCGCCGTAGTGGCGACAGTGGAAACAGTCACCGCCGAAACAGTGGCGGTAGAATCCTACGCCGATAGGTTGATGGATGAACTGTTTGAAGGGGTCGATCGAGCATTTGATGCAAGTGGCGGACTCCCCACAGAGCCAGTACAGCCAGAAATTATTACGCTCAAGTCCATATCGGTACCTCAAATAGTGCTGTCGCCACCGCCAGCCATGGGCTACCAGCGCTCAGAAAAAGATGTCGCAGCGATCGCCCGCCGAGTCGCCCTAGAAACAACCAAAAAACATCAGTCCAAACAATCTTTTGATAAAATGCTGCTGGGAGCAGCCTTTGGTTCCCTGATGTTAGTGTTGGGGCTGTGGTTGGCAAGTCGATCGGGACTGGTGCGTTTACCAGCGGCGGCAACCACAAGTACCACGCCGACAGCTACCACAAAAACAGCGCCAGACACGGAGTTTTCCGAATACGTGCAGCGATCGCTAGAGGCGATCGAACAAAAAAAATCACCCCAGGCAAACGTCCAACTTCCAGGAGTACCCGGAGTCGCCCCCGCAGGGACACTGCCGAACATTTCAATTTCCGGCGCGCCACCAGCTACGGCCGGTCTTTCCACAGCAGTTAACCGCGTCGCTGAGGCGATCGAGCAAGCCGCCGCCCAACAACCAGGAGCACCCACGCCCCAAGTAGTGATTATCCCACCAGCAAACACAACGGTGACAAACCCACTTCCGGCCCCAACCGTCGCAGTTTCTCCTTCAGCTAACCCTCCCTCCTCTGGGAGAGCGATCGCTGTTGCCGGTAGCACCAGCCCCAGAACCAGCCCCGTCGCCACTTCCCCTTCCCCCTCGACATCTCCCGAACCGAAAATTTCAGCTCGCGAAGAACCAGCAGCCCCCCCCGCAGCAGCCCCCCCCGCAGCAGCCCCCCCCGCAGCCGCCCCATCAGCAGCAGCAGTCCAGCCGGCATCACCGCAGGCACAACCAGCCACACCAAACGTCAGCACCACGCCCACAGCGGCTCACACCCTGGTAGGGATTTTGGAATTGGGCGATCGCTCGGCTGCTTTATTTGAAGTAGATGGCGTAGCCCGCAGAATTTATGTCGGCGAAAGCATAGGCGCGAGTGGTTGGACTTTGGCAGAAATTAAAAATCAAGAAGCAGTGATCCGCAAAGGAGGAGATGTGCGATCGGTTTTTGTCGGTCAGAAGTTTTAATTAGTTAGTTGACTGTTGACTGTTGACTGTTGTCAGTTGACAGTTGACAGTTGACAGTTGACAGTTGACAGTTGACAGTTGACAGTTGACAGTTGACAGTTGACAGTTGACAGTTGACAGTTGACAGTTGACTACGCTCAGGGTACTGCAACTAACAACCAATAACAAACAACCAATAACAAACAACTAATAACTAATAACCAATTAAATAGGATTAATAAAAAAATGGGCTTATTTGACGATGTTAGTAGATTTTTAGAAACAAAATTAGAAGAATTCTTACGCAGCAATCCACATCTGGAATTGCAAGCAATAGAAGAACAACTCAAAGAACAAGAAGAAGACACCCTGCGACTAATTCTCGAAATCCAAAAACAAGAGAAAACCCTGCAAGCAGAAATTCTGTCAACAGCCGAAGAAATTCAACGCTGGAACGATCGCATCAATAAAGCCAAAGCATCTCAAAGGCTCGACCTCGCCCAAGCAGCCCAAGAAAGACAAGCAGCTTTACTACGTCAGGGAAATCAGCGCTGGGGTCAAATGCAAGGCTGCAAAGAACGGATTGAAAAAGCCAAAGAACTATATCGCCAAATTCAAATACGGCGAAAAGAAGTTCGAGCAAAAGCAGCCGCAGCAGCCACTAGCAATGCTGCGAAAACAGCTAGTAAAACCGAGCAGAGTTGGGATACAAAGGGTTGGAATCAGAGTTCCAATTATAGCAGTTTTAGTGCCGCCGACCCTTTAGAAGAAAAGTTTCAACGCTGGGAAGCAGATGAAGAACTCGATCGCATGAAACGCAATATGAATCGATAATTTATAATCAATCTAAAATCTCTCTCTTCTCTTCCTCTGCGCCCTCTGCGCCCTCTGCGGTTCAATCAATCATTCCTAATCACATAACAGAAATCCATGACTACTCACAACACCCCCGTTTCCCCCGTCACCTGGCTCGAAGACCGAGTTATACTAATTGACCAAAATCGATTACCTCAAGAATACAGCACAGTCGAAATTAGTCGCAGCGACGACATGGCTGAGGCGATTAAAACCATGATAGTTCGCGGTGCTCCGGCGATCGGAATAGCAGCAGCTTACGGGATGTATTTGGGTGCGAGGGAAATCGCAACGGGCGATCGCACCGAATTTTTAACTAAACTAGAAAAAGTCGGCGATTTATTGCGATCGACCCGTCCCACTGCGGTGAATTTATTTTGGGCAATATCGCGAATGCTCAAAACAGCCGATCGAACTAGCGGTTCCGTCGAACAAATCCAAAAAACTTTGCTAGAAATGGCAAAAACCATTCAAGCAGAAGACTTGCAAACCTGCAAAGATATCGGCGACAAAGGTTTAGAAGTTCTCCCAGCTACACCGGAAAAATTAACGTTACTAACTCACTGCAATGCCGGTGGTTTAGCAACTGCTGGCTACGGTACGGCTTTAGGCGTAGTTCGTTCAGCTTGGCGAGAAGGCAGACTCGCCAGACTTTTTGCGGACGAAACTCGTCCCCGTCTCCAAGGTGCAAAACTGACAACTTGGGAATGCGTCCAAGAAGGAATTCCCGTAACTTTAATTGCCGACAATATGGCCGCCCACTGCATGAAACAAGGCATGATTCACGCCGTAGTTGTCGGTGCAGATAGGATTGCAGCTAATGGCGATGCTGCTAACAAGATTGGCACTTACAGTTTAGCAATTATCGCCAAAGCTCACAACGTTCCTTTCTATGTCGCCGCGCCTCTTTCGACCATTGATTTTGAACTGACCGACGGGAGCAAGATTCCGATTGAAGAACGAGATCCAATTGAAATGTATCAAGTGGGAACTACGCGCATTTGTCCTGTGGGAGTCGATTTTTATAATCCCGCTTTTGATGTGACTCCTGCGGAATTAATCTCAGGAATTATAACAGAATATGGCACTGTTGCTCCTGCACAATTGAAACAGTTTAAGTCAAAACAATTGGTTTAAGACTATGTTACTAAACCGCTTAGTTCAACAGGTATCTCTGAAAATAAGCCGGATTTATAGCTGCAAAAAATGGCAGATTGGAGCGATTTTAACAACTCTAACTCTGCCCGTTTTTTTCTGTACAGCCTCGGAAGCTCAATCATCACAAATAGTTAAAGCTAAAGAATCAGAAGCCAAACAATATGTTAACTCGATGAATAGAGCTCAGCAAGCTTACTATGCAGAAAATGTCGGCTTTACAAATTCTGTTTCTAGTCTAGGTATCGGCATAAAAGCTGAAACTGCGAATTACAAATACTCCATTAGTACGGGAAACAAAGCTGTATTTAATTATGGAGTTTCCCAACAACCAAATCTCAAAAGTTTTGTGGGAGGAGTGTTTTTGATCGGAACTACTACCCAAACAATCCTGTGTCAAAGTGCTGCTGCTAGCACCACAAAACCAGCTAATCCTATAAATACCAATGGAAAGTTAGTCTGCGCTGCTGGAACGGCTAAGATTTAGAGATAAATCACGTCTCATCGATAGCTGCGCCCGATATTGAGGGTCGATATTTTCATCTAACAGATATTTAACACTCATTAATAAACTCGATCTAGTTGTTTAGATTTCTGATTTTGCTCTTTAAGCTGACGCATTTTTAAGACAAAGGGTGATGGATTGCGATCGTATTCAGCTTCAGCTTTGAGGCAATATTCTCACCAATCTCCTACATATTTACCTACAGTTTTTGTATTTTCCAGATAGTAGAGAATCGTAGCATAAACTTGAGCCATAGTCACTGTCCGAAATTTTTGAGCTATGGCTTCTGGAGTTTGGCCGCGGTGGATGTATTCGTAGAGAATGTGTTCGATACCGACGCGGGTTCCTTTGATGCGGATATCTTCTGGTGTTAAAAATTCAAAGTAATCTTCTAATTGCATGATTGTTTATCATTGTTCCTGTGACTTTTGGGCGTATAATGAGTTTAGCACATCAGCTACTTCGGCAGAGGCGCGAAAACCAAACTAAAGCAGGAAACTGATTCAATGCCGTCTATATCTTTTGATGCTTACCTCAAGTCGATTCAAAATAACCTGCAAAAAGGCAGTGAGCGCAGCCATTATCCCGCGCTGAAAGATTTGCTGGATGACTCAGAAAAGGGCATTGATGCCGTCATTGAAGAAAAAGGCAACAAGGCAGGAATTCCAGACTTTACCGTGCGGCGGCGCGAACTATTGGTGGGTTATGTAGAAGCCAAAGAGGTTGGGCGAGACCTGGATCAGATAGAAAAATCGGAGCAATTGCAGCGGTATATAGAAGCGTTTCCGAATCTAGTATTGACTAATTATTTAGAGTTTCGTTGGTATGTGAATGGGAAGCGCAGGCAGAAGGAAATTTTAGCAAATCGTAGTGAGAATAAGCTGCAAGCAACAGCTACAGAAAAGATTGTGGCTCTGCTGGATCAGTTTATCAACTATACTGGCGAGATTATCAGCAGTCCTGAAGACCTGGCCCGGCAGATGGCGAGGTTGACAAAGGCAATCCGGTTAGCAACAACAACTGCGCTGGAGGGAGAAAGGAAAGATGGCGAATTGCATCAACTAAAACAGGGATTTAGTGAGGTGTTGTTGCCCGATTTGAATGATGCTGATTTTGCTGATATGTATGCTCAGACGATTTCTTATGGGTTATTTGCGGCAAGAGTTGGTCATGCTCAAAATCCAGGGTGTGAACCGTTTACTCGGCGCACGGCGGGCACGTATATTCCAGCAACAAACCCATTTTTGAAGCGATTGTTTAATACGATCGTCGAAACGGATGCAGTCAGTCAGATCGATTGGGCGATCGACGATTTGGTGCAATTGCTGTCTCAGGTTGATATGGGCAGCATTCTCGAAAACTTTGGGCAGCGCACTCGGCAAGAAGACCCGGTGGTGCATTTTTACGAAACATTTTTGGCGGCGTATAATGCGGCTTTGCGAAAGAGTCGAGGCGTTTATTACACACCGGAACCTGTGGTGTCGTTTATTGTGCGATCGGTTGATGCTATTCTCAAAGACCGCTTCGATTTGCCATTGGGATTAGCTGATAATGCCAAAGATCCAATAACACAAAAGCCGAAAGTGCAAATTCTCGACCCTGCAACGGGTACGGGTACATTTTTGTATGAGGTGGTGAAGCAAATTTATCGCAATCTAGAAGAAATTGGCATGGCGAATCAGTGGGATAGCTATGTGCGAGATAATTTGCTGAATCGGTTGTTTGGCTTTGAGTTATTGATGGCTCCCTATGCGATCGCTCACCTCAAGCTAGGGCTAGAACTTCAAGAACTTGGTTACAAATTTAAGGGCAAACAAAATGAAGCTTCGACGGTGAAGCGAGATACACCTGTGATGGTGGTGTTGGGCAATCCGCCCTATTCAGGACATTCGGCAAATAAAAGCGAGTGGATTGCTGGTTTAGTTCGTGATTACTACTATGTGAACGGTTTACCGCTAGGAGAACAAAATCCTAAGTATTTGCAAGATGATTATGTAAAATTCATTCGGTTTGGGCAGTGGCGAGTTAGCGAAACAGGTTATGGCGTTTTAGCGTTCATTACCAATCATGGTTATCTGGATAATCCAACATTTCGAGGGATGCGTCAGAACTTGATGCAGACGTTTACGGATATTTATGTTCTAGATTTGCACGGTAATTATAAGAGAAAAGAAATTTCTCCAGATGGTTCTCCAGATCAAAACGTCTTTGATATTCAGCAAGGGGTTAGTATTGGAATTTTTATTAAAGAGCCTGGAAAAACGGGTTTGGCGAATGTTCATCATGCTGATCTTTGGGGAGATCGAGCGACTAAATATGAGATTTTGAATCAAAGTTGTATTGACGATGTTGATTGGAAAGTTATTACACCTCAATTACCCTTCTATTTATTCTGTCCTCAAAATACTGATTTACTAGGAGAATATAATACTGGCTGGAAAATTACAGAAATTATGCCAGTTAACTCTACAGGAGTCAAAACTCATCGAGATAACTTTGTTTTTGATTTTGAACGGACAGCATTGTACGATCGCATAAAAGAATTTAGAGATTTAACTATTTCAAACCAAGAGGTAGCTGAAAAATATTCTCTTTCTGATACAGGTAGCTGGAAATTAAGTGAGAAACGACGCTCACTAGCAGCAGATAGTCAGTGGCAGAACTATTTTACTGAATGTCTTTATCGACCTTTTGATACTCTTTTTTATTATTATCATGAGGATTTAGTAGAGCGCTCAAGGCATGATGTGATGCGTCACATTATTTCAAAACAAAATTTAGGCATGGTCTTCATGCGACAAGTAGCACTTCAAGAAGAATACAGCCATTTTACAGTTGCCAATCACGCTGTAGATAATCGAGCTTTTTACAGTAATAAAGGTACGATGGCTTTAGCTCCTCTTTATCTATATCCTGACGATGACAATCCTCAACAATCACTTTTAGAGGAGAAATGCAAGCCAAATTTATCTCAAAAATTTTTAGATTTAATTCGAGAAAAACTTGGTTATATTCCCACTCCAGAAGCAATCTTTTACTATATCTACGCCATCTTCCACAGCCCTACCTATCGCCAACGCTACGCCGAGTTTCTCAAAATCGACTTTCCCCGTGTGCCTTTG
>RDXH01000044.1 GCA_004292745.1 Oscillatoriales cyanobacterium
AATTTCACTAAATATCTTAGCCATGTTTTCATTCCTATTGAATATTTTTTATACAGCAAACTCGTATATCGTACCTTGAAGAGAGCGATCGCCCAACCTGTAACTTGTCCTGTAGATGTGGGCGATCGCAATTTTTCTCAATCAATCCTTCCATTTCTGAAGCGTAGTTGCGTAGAAATTCGCTTTACGCCAAGCTTCCTCAGCGGATGAGGCTTTACCAGCAGATTCATTACCAACATATACTTCACCAGTATCTTCATCCCAATAATAATCGTAAGAAGAATCAGTCGGCGTTTTAACTGTACCCATGTGTTTTCTAGCCATAACTACTCCGTTGATGTTTGTAAGATTCAACTCAATCTCAGTATTAACTGAACTTTGACTAGCAGGTTTCGTGAAGCGATCGCCCAACCTGTAACTTTTCCTGTCAATGTGGGCGATCGCAATTTTTCTCAATCAATCCTTCCATTTATGAAGCTTAGTTGCGTAGAATTTCGCTTTCCGCAAAGCTTCATAAGTTTAATTTTGTACATCTAATCACCACCTTCTGTAATATCATAATAATCTTCTCCTTTACAACTGTTGCAAATTAGAGTAAGACGTGTAGTTCCGTATCCTTTTTTGTCACTCTTCACTGGCGTCATATCCGTAGATCCGCAGCGATCACAAATGAAATTTCCATTTCTGTCCTTCTTAGCCATAGCCAATCTCCTCGCTTGATTTTTATTCGCCAAGATCCTAAAATCACAAATATCGATCGGCCCGGATGTAGCCCGATCGCTCTTGCAACCAACCTCTACTCCCAAAATCATACAACGACCCCATTTCCCCATCGCCCACCCACTCGCGTCATAAAATGTTATGTTTTGTTATGTAAAAAGTTATAAAAAATCAGTTATAATTACTAAAAATTACCCCAAACGCGATCTATGGAGCTTAAGGAAGTCTTAAGATTTGCCGATGACAAAGTTTTTTCCAAAACAGAGAAGCACTTAGACGACCTGCAAGAAGCTATTTTAAAAGAAGCGCTCCAAGGTCGAAAATATGCAACAAAAATAGCGCAAGACCGTGATTGTACTGAAGGTTATGTTAGGGTTGCCGCTTCTGAATTATGGAAGATACTATCAGATGTCTTCGGCGAAGACGTTAGTAAAGGAAATGTTAGAGCAATACTGGAAAGGGCAAATTTTAACAATTATCAATCAACTATCGGTAGCGATAATATAACAGTTAATAACGTCAATATCTGTCAAGAAAGGGCGAGAAGTCCAACAGAACCCCAAAACCCCCAACAAACTCCGAAACAACTCCACATAGACTTAGGCGACGCACCCGAAATCTTCACCTTTTTCGATCGCACTTCCGAACTCTCCACCCTCGAAAACTGGATAACTGGCGATAATCGCACACGCCTCATCGCACTCCTCGGAATCAGCGGAATCGGCAAAACAACCCTCTCCCTCCGCCTAATCGATCGCATCAAAACCCAATTCGATTACGTCATCTATCGCAGCCTCCGCTTTTCCCCAACCCTAGAAACAACCCTCACCAACCTGCTACAAATCTTCTCCCAAACATCAGAAATTCCCCAAAACATCGAAACCAAAATTTCCCAAATCCTCGATTACCTGCGAAAATACCGATGTCTGATTGTCCTCGATGACGTGCAAATGCTTTTTAGCAGCCGACAACTAGCGGGACAATATAAAACTGGATATGAAGATTATCAGTTATTTTTTAAACTAATTGCCGAAGTTTGTCATCAAAGTTGTTTGATATTGAATAGTTGGGAAAAACCCAGAGAAATTGCCAGATTATCAAAAGATAATCATCCCGTGCGATGTTTTGTATTGGGAAGTTTGGGAGTAGCAGCTAAAGAGATTTTGAAATCACAAAAGTTAGCCGATGAGGAAACATGGGAAACTTTGATTGACATTTATCAAGGAACCTGTTGCTGTGTCTCATTTTTTTAACCAAATACCGTTTTCGCCGTCTGAAATAGTTAATGCAGTGCGATCTTTGGGAAATCGGTTTTTATTGGATGCAATAGAACGGGAAAAGATAACTTTGTTTAGTTTGAATCCCGTGTTGAAACAGTATGTAAAAACTCAGTATTCTTAGTCCGCGCACCATCCGGACTTTGTTTGTGTAGACGCGGTTTCAACCGCCGACTTTATTTTTGTAGACGCGGTTTCAACCGCCGACTGTGTTAAAACAGTATGTGAAAACTCAGTATTCTTAGTCCGCGCACCATCCGGACTTTGTTTTTGTAGACGCGGTTTCAACCGCCGACTTTATTTTACTTCGCTCGCGCGCACATTACTTCGCTCGCGCGCACATTACCAAATTGATTCAAGATTCAAAATAAATCCGGGGAGAACATCTTCACCTGATACAGTGGTTGGAGATTCCAACACTTCAACTTCTTGATTCGGACGATAAATCTCTACTTGTCGCGATTTGCGATTAATTAACCAACCCAAACGTGCACCATTGTCTCGATACTCTTTCATCTTATCCTGAGTTTCTTTCAAGCTATCGCTGGGAGACATTAACTCGACGACAAAATCAGGACAAATCGGGGGGAATTTCTTTTGTTGTTCGGGAGTTAGTGCATCCCAGCATTCTAATTTTACCCAAGAAGAATCAGGCGATCTATTTGCACTATTAGGAAGTTTGAAACCTGTTGAGGAATCAAACACTTTGCCCAATTTATTTCGCTGGTTCCAATTCCAAATCTGTGCTGTTAATCCTGCATTGCTGTTTCCAGTTTCTCCTCCTGCTGGTGACATGATAATTAATTCTCCTTTGGCTGTGCGTTCCAATCTAATATTTTCATTTTCCTGACAGAGTTGGAAAAACTGATCGTCTGTCAGCTTGATAATCGGGTTGAGGTTGAGAGTGAGGGTAGTCATAGCGGTATTTTATCGTGGCTAAATGACCTTTATTGGCGATTGTAGCACATCAAGTATTAGTAGGGTGCGTCAGTTGCTGTTTTCGATCGATCTGTAGGGGCGGGTTCGCCAACAATATACAACGATGATAAACAATCTAAATAAACCCGCCCCCACCACACCAATAACCCGCATCAACCTTAATTTGAAATGGTGATTTGTGGTTGGGTGGGGGCGGGTTTTCGAGATTTGTCGATTTTGCTCGTAAATGGTTGGTGAACCCGCCCCTACAGCGATTTGTCGTTGGGTGGGGGCGGGTTTTCGAGATTGTTTATTTCAGGGGATTATGGTTGGTGAACCCGCCCCTACAGCATTTTAACTATTCGGCCGCTGAATGATTGTTTCAACTACCCGCCGCTTGGCTTTCGCATCTATACCAATTAGCCGCACGTATTCGCCGCCATGTTCCGCTAAACAAGTTTCAACAGATGCAATTACTTCCTTTTCTTGTGCTGTTTGAATTGTCGCGCAACTTTGCCACGAACCTGTTTTAAATCGGCGATTGTCTGCATATTCCATGCCGATTTTACAGCCTCTCGCTAAAAGTTGCTGCACTTGTTGCAATACCTCCGAACTCAGCCGCGAATTCTTATTTTTACTAATTTCAGCGACGGGTGCGACGTAAGCTTTATAATATTTTGAGGAAGGGTCGTTTAATTGACTTTGTGTCGGCACATCAGCCGAAACATTGGCGGGAGTTTTCAGATTAAACAAGCGGGATTGATTGTATTCATCAACTAAACGCATTTCCTGAATCCGCTTTTGTTGTCCAACCATCAAACTGCCCATTTCTACTAAATGAGCGAGGCTGAAATTCGGGTTCTGAAAACCGGGTGGTTCTTCCGCACTATTTACCAAACGCTTGGAAACTTGTTCGATTCCTATGGTGTGAATGAACTGGCGAATCTGTTCGTCATAAATGCGCGATCGCAAAGCACTGAAAAAGTCGATCGCCTGTCCTGCAAATTTATCCACCAAAGCCACAATATCAGTTGTTGACAATTGGTCGGATGCAAAAATCCCCTCAACCACCCCAATTTTGTCATCCCGACTCGGTTCCCAATAAAACTTCTCCATCCGCCCATCCCGAATCAGTGGCGCGTATAATGTGGTAAAGTCATTGCCAGTAACAATAATCGGCACTCGGTGCAAGGGAGTAGAGTCATAACTTCCGGGTAACTGGACGTTAGTTGGATTATCAGCAATATTCATCAGAGTGGCATTGACCATCTGAGTATTGACAGTATACTGAGTATTAGAATCAAATCTGCCAGCACCAGCATCCAAATCATTAATAAAAATCGCGCACATCTCACCGCGCACCCGAATTTGTTCCGCAGCTTCTCGATAGCGCAAGCGAATCAAACGCGAAGGATCTCCCGCATCTGGACTTTCTAATTCGCCGCCAGATATCATCACTGGTTCAAAACCCATGCGCCGGAAAACGAGTTCGCATTGAAATGTTTTGCCTTCTCCTTTGCGCCCGTGAATTCCTAATATTAGGGGAACTCTGACTCCTGGTAAATTTAGAAAGTTCTTAGTGATGTGCACCGCAACTTTATCGAGAAAGTTAGGAGAAATATAATAACTCATCGGTAGATTGGTGGAAGATTAATTGCTTTTGCTGTTATGATTTTATGACATAACTGGCAGACTATATCGTTAAACTGGATTTTTGTCGTACAATCGAGACTTGCACATATAGGACTTATGCATTTCGCCAAAGAAACCGGGTTTTTACCTAATCTGTCGGTTACAACGTGTCTTTTCGTAAAAAACCCGGTTTCTCGGCCCGTCAACTGTCAACTGTCAACTGTCAACTGTCAACTGTTTAAGGAGCAATTCGTGAGTCCACAAACCTTACTCAAAGAACTCTTAGTCGAACCCGAAGCTAGTCCGTTTAGTTCCGAGAGCTTTGACAAATATGTAATGACAACCTATGGGCGTTTTAATATTGCCCTAGAACGGGGTGAAGGCTGCCGTGTTTGGGATACGGTCGGCCGCGAATATCTGGATTTTGTTGCGGGTATTGCTACTTGCACTTTGGGACACGCTCATCCGGCTCTGATCGAAGCTGTAACTAAGCAGATAAAGACTCTACATCATGTCTCTAACCTTTACTATATCCCCGTACAGGGTGAGCTGGCTAAGTGGCTTGTAGATCATTCTTGTGCAGACAGAGCTTTCTTTTGCAACTCTGGCGCGGAAGCTAATGAAGCAGCCATCAAACTTGCCCGCAAGTATGCTCACGAAAAATTAAATATCGCTAATCCGACGATTATCACGGCTCATGCGAGTTTCCACGGGCGGACGCTGGCAACTATTACGGCGACGGGACAGCCGAAGTACCAAAAGGGTTTTAGCCCGTTGGTGCCGGGGTTTCATTATGTGCCGTACAATGATGTTGCTGCGATCGAACTGGCGATCGCAGAACTAGACAAAGACGAACGCCAAGTAGCTGCCATTATGATGGAAGCGCTGCAAGGTGAAGGTGGAGTTCGCCCCGGTGATGTCGCCTACTTCCAACGAATTCGGGAAATTTGCGACGCAAAAGGTATCTTGCTGATTCTCGATGAAGTGCAAGTCGGGATGGGACGCACGGGTAAATATTGGGGCTACGAAAATCTGGGCATTGAACCGGATATCTTTACTTCTGCTAAGGGCTTGGGTGGCGGTATTCCGATCGGCGCTATGATGTGCAAATCGAGCTGCGATGTATTTGAACCGGGAAGTCACGCTAGCACTTTTGGTGGCAATCCCTTTGCTTGTGCTGTGGCTTTGTGTGTTTGCCAAACTTTAGAACGGGAAAATATTCTCGAAAATGTGCAGCAACGCGGGGAACAGTTGAGAGATGGACTCAACAAGATGGCGGCCCAATATCCCAATTTAATCGCTGATGTCCGGGGCTGGGGGTTGATTAATGGTCTGGAATTGCAAACTGATATCCCCCTCACATCCGCTGATCTCGTGAAATCGGCGATCGCCGCTGGTGTGCTGTTAGTTCCCGCAGGACCGAAAGTGCTGAGGTTTGTGCCACCACTGATTGTCACAGAGGCTGAAGTAGCCCAAGCTTTGGCGGCCGTCGAAAAAGCCCTTGCTTCCCAATCGGTTTAGTAAATCGACAGTTGTTTGTAATATCAACACAATAGAGTTGATTCGGAATTTGATAGTTTTGAGGGGCTTCTTCCCAGTCTTGCTAAGCTGGGGGAAGCCTTTGTTTATATTTCTCCATTTCCTGATTTAATTGGCTGCACGGGGGAGTAATCCTATCGTTAATAGTTCGGCGGAATTCACGATGGACGAACAGCGTCGCAAAACTGATCTTAATATGCTCCGAGCGCTGCTGGAAAATCCTGGGGACTCAGGAACAGATTTGATTTTGAAGATTAACTCAAAGTCGATCGACTCTGAGTCTGTGGAAACGCTTTACTTGGAAGTGCCGCCACTGACACCAGAAGGTTTAGTCAAAGCGGCGAAATTTTTTCAGAAGGTGATTGCACCCTTAGAGCAGGGGCGGGAAAATGCTCAATTACCAGCCACCCCCCAAGCATATCTCTCTTTTTTAGCAGAAGTATTGCAAACAGTGACGCGCAGCCCTGACTTGCACCAAGTCTACCCCCTGCTGAGAAATAATTTAGACAAACTTGACCAGAACTTTGCCCAACTGCTGCGCCAGTGGGCTAGTTCGGTACTACCGGGGGCTACCTCCGTTGAGACAAGACGCCTAGGCGCCCTGATTGGCAATTTGAGCAAAGCCATCGGGCGGTTTCCCCTTGGTAATAAGGCAAATAATTTGGAAATCGAAATCGCAGGTTATGAAACCGTAGCTAAGGTGTTTACTCGGTCTTACTTTCCTCAAGATTGGGCGGTGCTCCAAAATAATCTGGGTAATGCTTACAGCGATCGCCTCAAGGGCGATCGGGCCCAAAACCTGGAACTGGCCATTGCTTGTTTTAAAAATGCTCTACAAGTTCGGACTCCAGAACAGTACCCGGAACAGTGGGCGATGCTGCAAAACAATCTGGGTAATGCTTACACCGATCGTCTACGGGGAGATCCAGCAGACAATCAAGAAAGGGCGATCAATTGCTATCAAAATGCCTTGCTAGTCCGCACCCGCGAGATTTTTGGCGGAGAGTGGGCCAGCACTCAAAATAATCTCGGCCGCGCTTACAGTCGCCGACTCCGAGGAGACAGGGCTCAAAATTTGGAACTGGCGATCGCTTGCTACTACAATGCCTTGCAAGTCTACAACCGCAAGTTGTCTCCCCGCCGCTGGGCCACAACTCAAAATAATTTGGCTAATGCTTATTGCGCTCGCCTGCGGGGAAATCGAGCCGAAAATCTGGAATACGCTATCAACTGTTATCAAAGAGCTCTGGAAATACGCACTAGGGAAGGTTTTCCCGTTCAGTGGGCGACAACTCAAAGTAATTTGGGCAGGGTTTTGATCGATCGCATCAAAGGTGACAGAATCGAAAATTTGGAAATGGCGATCGCCTGCTATCTTGATGCTTTACAAGTTCATAGTAGGCAAAAATTTCCCGAACGATGGGCGACACTACAAACTTACCTGGGCAAAGCCTACAGCCTACGAGTCAAAGGTGAAAAAGCTGACAATATCGAATTAGTAATTAGTTGCTATCAAAATGCTTTGCTCTTTTGCAATCGCCAAAAGTTTCCTGAACGTTGGGCGATGTTGTGCGCTTACCTTGGCCACGCTTTGAGCGAACATCTCAAAGGGGAAAGAAACCGCAACCTCAAAAGTGCGATCGCCTGTTATCAAAATGCTTTGAAAGTATACACTCGCAAAAACTCTCCAGAGCGTTGGGCGATGCTGCAAAACCATTTGGGTCAAGCTTTTTGTGAATTGACGGATACTGAAAGCTCGTCTCACCTTCAAACGGCGATCGCCTGTTATCACAATGCAGGCCAAGTCTACACTCGCGAAACTCATCCCCACCGCTTGGCTCAAACTTTGTTTTATTTGGGTCAGGCTCACCGACTTAACGGTCAATTGCTCCGAGCTTACAGTGTTTTTGCTGCTGCTGTCGATACTGTGGAATTCTTGCGCTGCGAAGCTACGGTTGATTTGTTTGATGCCGGCGATCGATCGATTCCCCAGAACCTAAAATTTACTCGCACCTGGACTCGACTCTACAAAGCCCTGGTACAAGTTTGCCTGGAACTGGGCGCAACTAAACCGGGCTATTATGCCAAAGCGCTGGAATACACAGAACGCCACAAATCCCTGAATTTGGTAGAACTGCTGGTGAAATGCCAACTAACTCCTAAAGGCGACATCCCCCCAATCATTCGAGAGGAGTTGGAGTGCTTGCGACGGGAAATTATGGCCCAACAGCAGCACCAAGAACAGGGAGTTACTGATGGTGTCAGTGTCCTGATTACCCCTGGGGATGATAGCCAAGGTTTGAACAGTGGTTCCCTCTTGGGGAACTCGGATTGTACGCACCTCAATCAACTCTGGCAGCAGTTGGACGAGTTGATAGCTAGGGAAGTGGAGCCAAAAGACCCTTTCTTGAGTTTAGTTCGTAAAGTTCAACCGATCGGGTTTGAGCAAATTCGCGAATTGTTACCGGATGACAATTGTGCTGCGGTGGTGTGGGCTAGTTTGGGGGAGGTATTGGTCGCTTTTGTGATTCTGAGTGATGCCCAATATCCCGCTGTACACGTATGTTCCACCAAAAATGCTTTGGAACTCGAAAATTGGATATTAGAGTACCATACCGCTTATTCTGACCAAAAAGGTCGCTGGATCAATCAGCTCCAGGCTAGACTCAACCGCTTGGCCACGTTGCTGGAAATAGACCAAGTAGTTTCCCAGGTGCCGGAAAATTGCGATCGGCTGATTTTTGTACCACACCGATTTTTACACGGTTTGCCCCTCCACGGTTTGCCCCTAGGGATGGGAGAGTTATTTTTTGAAGGGGTGACAAATTCTCGGTTTCCCGGAGTCGATCGTACCGGTTCGGATTTTGATACCCTCATCGCTTCAGACTTTTCTCAAGGTTCGGCTTTTAGCAACCTACAACCACCTGCTACTTATTTGATCGATCGATTTGTCGGAGGAATTCGCTATGCTCCTACCTGTCAGCTATGGCGCTTGACACAAATTACGCGCAGCAGTGCTATTGGTAGATATCGACCCCGATTGCAGCAACTGGTAGCAGTTCCCAATTTTAATAAAGATGGTCTCTACAGCAATATTGAAGTCGCCCATATTTGCCAATATTTTTCCAGTGCGGAAGTTTTGCGTCCTAAGCAGATAAATAAACAAGCTGTTAAGAATGCTGTTGCTGGTAATCTGCATGGGGATGTAGCAGTAACAACAGGACAGTTATCCTCGAAAAAAGTCGCTCATTTTGCTTGTTTAGCTTTGCAAAATTTGGCTTCCCCTCTGAAATCATGTTTGTCTTTTCCTGATGATTGTTTGACTTTAGAGGAAATCGTTAATTGGGATTTTCGGCAATACTTTTTAGTCACTTTATCTGCTTGCGAAAATGAGAAAAGTGGCATCAGTCATGATGGTGACTCTGTGGGATTTGCGGCGGCATTGCTCTATGCTGGTACTTCTAGTGTTGTCAGCAGTCTGTGGAAGGTAAATGATGTTTCGACGCTGCTGCTGATGAGCAAATTTTATGAAAATGTAGCCAATTTTCCCAGGTTGCAAACGGGAGATGTCGCTTACGCCCTCAATCATGCTCAAAGGTGGCTGCGAGATTTGAATGGCGAGGATTTGGATCGGCTGCTGGCTGATTTTCAACCTCAAATTTCCCAAATTTTCGACAGACTTCCTCAAAGTTCTCGCCTTAGTGCTGAAGCTTCTTTGCAACAAATTCGCAACCGCAAGCCTCATCCTTTTGCTAATCCTTATTACTGGGCGGCTTTTACTGCTGCTGGGGTTTAGTTATTAGTGATATTAATTCCGGTTGTATCGGAATTATTTAACCGCCGAATACCAACTAATAGCAAAGCACTGGCAATTACGAACCAAACTCCTGCTGGCAATCCCAATTCTACTGTCTCCGGTAAGGTGATATTTTTGGTGAAAATACCAATTAAAAATGCCCACAATGCGGGGACTGTTAGCACATCTTTTAGCTGAGTAAACAAGTTATTATTTTCCTGGGAATGTCCGTAATAACTAGCAATAAATACACCAAATATGTAGGTTCCAAATACGAGGAGTTGAAATTAACTGAATTACACTGATTAATTCAATTTCAAAGCATTAACAGGTACTTCCTCCCAAGTGCTGACAGTGCGCAATGTAGCAACCCAGCCCTGTTGTTTTTGTTCTGGGGTCAAGTTCTGTTCAAAAGAATCATGGCATTGTTTAGCTTGAGTCTCATTGACACAGGCAATGCAAGCATACAGAATGCCTGATGGATCGATTTGTTCGTTTACCCAAATAATCATAATTTACTCTCCTAATTTACTTTTTTTTCACAGGCAAGATGCCTGTGCCACTTGTTTTTAACTCCTAGCTCGATCTGAATTACTTTGATGCCAAAGTCGCCAGAGATTCACCCGCCAGCCGACAAATCCGCCAATCGGGCATCACATTAGCACCTATGCCTTTGTAAAATCCGATCGCCAATTCATTCCAATCCAACACACTCCATTCCAAACGCCCGCAGCCGCGATCGACTGTCAACTGCGCTAAATATACTATCAAAGACTTGCCAATTCCCCGCCCTCGAAACTCAGGGAGGACAAACAAATCTTCCAAGTAAATTCCCGGCTGAGTCAGAAAAGTCGAATAGTTGTGAAAAAACAGCGCCCAGCCCACCACTCGACCTTCGGACTCTGCTAAAATTGCTTCGGCAAAAGGTCGATCGCCAAACAAATGGTTCTCCAAATCCAGGGCATTGCCCATGACAGCATCAGATAACTTTTCGTACTCAGCCAAAGCTTTAATCAAATCAAACAACACGGGCACGTCTGTCCGCGTAGCTGGACGCAAAATTATCTCAGAAGACATAAACACAGCAGTAAATGACAATCAAATACTAAAATACCATTATTTCTTAGTCCCTCTCTGCTGGGACTTGTTTGCGTAGGGGCAATCCCCCCGTGGTTGCCCTTTATTTCAGCCATCCCTTTAAGCGTTCTGTCACTTGAGGTCGCCGGAGTTTCCGCATCGCCTTATTTTGAATTTGACGCACTCGTTCCCGCGACAAATTGAACAAACTACTCACCTCTTCTAAAGTATAAGGTTCCCCGGTTACTAAGCCATAACGCATTGCCACAATCTCTTTTTCCCGCTCTGTCAAAATATTGTCCAACACCTCCAAAATATCTTGGCGCATCATCATCTCATTCATCTGAGCTTCAGGAGATTGGGTCACACTATCTTCTATCACATCCAACAGTTCCGAACTTTCTTCCGAGCCGATACGGTGGTTGAGGGACAAAGATTGTCGGCGTACTTGCTGGAGGTAACGAAGTTGTTCGCAAGTAACTTCCATGGCTTTAGCAAGTTCAGCTTCGGTGGGATTGCGTTGGAGAGAGCGCCTCACATCCCGATAAACTCTTTTTAGCTTATTTAATTGTTCGACAATGTGAACAGGTAATCGAATTGTCCGCCCTTGATTGGCAATTGTTCGAGTAATTCCCTGGCGAATCCACCAATAGGCATAGGTAGAAAATTTGTAACCTTTCTCTGGATCGAATTTTTCGGCTGCTCGATTTAAACCCAAAGCCCCTTCTTGAATTAAATCGAGAAAAGGCACGCCCCGGTTGAGATAGCGTTTGGCGATGGAAACCACTAACCGCAAATTGGAGCTAATCATTTTCCGTTTCGCTGATTGACACTGATAGCGGAGATTTTGCAGTTGAGTTTCGCTCAAACCCAAAGCCGCTGCGAGTTCAGCTTTTGTGGCAATTCTCCCCAATTCCTGCTTCAAACTCTGTTCTAGTTCCTCAAGGGCTACCAATTCTTGGACGCGACGGGCTAATTCTACCTCTTCGGCCGCACTCAGCAGAGGATAGCGAGCCATTTCCTTGAACAAAGCTCCGACGGGATCGTCGGCAGACCAGTTGTTGTATGCTGACGAGCGAGTTAAAATCGGCAGATCGATCTCGATGTCTTCTTCTGCGATCGCGAATGAGGCTTCCGGTGCCACCGCAAAACTGCCTAGGTCAGATTCTGCCATATGGTGCTTGGTGTCGGTGGAATGATTTCAAATGTCTGCCTTTACTTTAACGAATTTAAAGCCAAATTCCCGAAATCCCCAATTCAAAATCCAAAATCAATTGGTTCGAGCCAATAAAGGAGCCGCTTGCAACAACTGCTGAGTGTAAGGGTGCTGTGGATTCGTAAAAATATCCCTAGTCTTGCCAATTTCCACAATTTTGCCAGCATTCATCACTGCAATGCGATCGCAAAAAAATCGCGCCACCCACAAATCATGGGTAATAAACAAATAAGTGAGATTAAATTCCTGCTTCAATTCCAACATCAGTTCTAAAACTTGCGTCTGAACACTCGCATCCAGCATACTCACCGGTTCGTCACAAATAATCAATTGTGGCCGAGTAATCAAAGCGCGGGCGATGGAAACCCGCTGCTGTTGTCCTCCTGACAATTCCGCTGGATAGCGACTAAAAAAATCTTCCCCAGGAGTCAAACCCACCCGCTCTAACATTTGGATTACTTGTCTTTTAGCTTCGCGGGTATTAGCTAGTTTGTGAATCAATAAAGGGTCAGCAATACTTTCTCCCACAGTCATCATTGGATTCAAACAAGCGTGGGGGTCTTGAAATACCATTTGCATTTGGCGGCGGTGTTTCCTCACAGCATCCCTAGTCAGGGCTGTCAAATTTATTCCCTGAAATTCCACTTTGCCACCTGTTGAGGGAATTAGCTGCAAAATCGTCCGTGACAATGTACTTTTGCCACAGCCTGACTCCCCTACAAGCCCTAGGATCTCTCCCTGTTTTAGCTGGAAATTAACCCCATCTACTGCTTTAATTACATCACGTTTCCGAGAAAATAACTGTTCTAATAAATTGCTTTCTAAACTATAGTGCTGCTGCAAATTTGTCACTCTCAACAGAGGAGAATTGCTTTCCTCGTTCCCCCCTTCCATGCTAGGGAGGGCAAGACTTTCTTGGGAGAGGTTAGGGAGGGCTTGACTTTCCCCCCTTGGAAGGGGCTGATTTTCCCCCCTTGGGGGGGGTAGGGGGGGGTTATCTTCTCCGGGTACGGGGTTGTATTCTTCCTTCTGAATGTGCAAAGCTGCTTTTAAGAGCGATCGAGTATATTCGTGTTGTGGCTGTTGAAAAACTTGCTCCACAGGTCCGGTTTCTACCACTTTGCCACCATACATCACCGCAATGCGATCGCAATACTCAGCCACCATCGCCAAATCGTGAGAAATCAACAAAATAGCCGTTCCCCGTTCAGCACACAGTCGCGTTAATTCCTGCAAAATCTCGGCCGCGACAGTAACATCCAAACTGGTAGTTGGTTCATCCGCCACAATTAATTTAGGTTCGAGCAAAAGAGCCAAAGCAATTGCCACTCTTTGGCGCATTCCGCCACTAAATTCGTGAGGAAATTGTGACCAACGAGAAGCCGGAATTTTTACAGATTCCAAAACTTCAATCGCCCGTTTTTTAGCTTCCTTTCTCGACAAATTCGGTCGATGAGCCTGCAAAGTTTCAATACAATGTTGACCGACAGTCATCAAAGGATCGAGGCGAGTCATGGGGTCTTGAAAAATCAGTGCCACAGCTTCGCCCCGAAACCCTCTGAGTCGCGAAGCATTCATTTCAAATATTGACTCTCCACTAAACAGAACTTGCCCCTCAATCAGGGTTGACTCCGGCAGCAAACGCATCGCCGCCCGTCCCAAAGTTGACTTGCCGCATCCCGATTCCCCAACTAATCCCAGCTTTTCTCCCGGTTGCAGTGTCAGGGAAACGCCGTCAACGGCCCAACCGGATTGGCCTCGGCGCTGAGGATAAGCTACTCGTAGATTTTCGACGGAAAACAGAGCATAGTCATTAGTCATTAGTTATTAGTCCTTAGTTATTAGTTATTAGTCATTAGTTATTAGTCATTAGTCATTAGTTATTAGTTATTCGTAATTCCTCATTCCTCATTCCTAATTCCTCATTCCTCATTCCTCATTCCTCATTCCTAATTCGTAATTCGTGATTCGTGATTCGTAATTCGTGATTGGTCATTAGTCATTAGTCATTAGTTATTCGTTGTTTTTTTTAGTCTCAACAGTCAACAGTCAACAGCCAACAGCCAACGGTCAACTGTCAACTGTCAACTAACAAATAACTAAATTTCCTTTCGCTTCAATTCAGCTTTCCGCAATATGTAAGTAGCCGCACAATCTGCATGGGGATGATCTGCTAAAACTTCTGCAAGTTCCAACACATAGCTGCCGATGTCTGGACCTAGCTTTTCTATCAGGACTTGGCGTTCCCTTTCGGCCAGTTCCTGCAAGCGGGCTTTAGCTTGCCAGGTGGGAGAAAACATTTGGTCAATCTCGGTGTGGAATCCTAAACTTTCGAGAATGTCCCACTCACCGTTATCGCACCAAATTCCGCCACACAGCGTACACCGCTCTATGTAAAACGGCATTCTGCTAAAAGGAACTTTTGTTCGCGACAGATAGTGACCATCTTCGGGACACAGGGCTGCTTTGCTGTCGTAGGGAGATGGTGTAAATTCTATGCCGACAGTGGCTGTCTGTCGTTTGTCGGATTTGAGGGACCACTGGCGCTGGTTTTTTTGCCAAGTTTCGTATTCTCGGCCTGGAATCCAGATACCATAACAGTTGGGACACCATTGCACCGAAATAGCACCGGCTAAAGTGCCACCCTCTAAGTTGGGATGTTTGCATTTTGGACATTCCACGGCTTTAATTTCTCCTTACCTGCTCAATTCTTGGTTAACTCAGTTGTTTATTCTGCCTTTTGGGCGGTATCTAAAGCTACATAATTTTTGGGCAGCAGCACACCGCAGTAGCCAATTAGCGTGTTAATCCTCTCCATCGCCGCAGTTTGTCTGGCTGTCGCTGTCGCTGGCTGGCGGGATGCTTGCAAAAATGTGACATCTGTACCCAACATTCGCAGTTGCTTGTGAATTTCCGTCAGGTAGGACTGTTCTGCGGGTGTTTCTGAGGGTTCTAACTCACTGTTGTCGGTTGTCATAATTTGGTTTCCGAAAAATTGTTGCACTTTTTTGTATTCCGCCATCAGTCCAGCTCGATCGAGATTATCCTGTGCAGCAGTTTTTTGGAGCTGTTCGAGTGCTTGCTTTAATTTGTGATACCCCTGATAGCGATTTTCGGACAAGATCATAATTTTGTAAATATAATTTCTATTTATAATCAAAGTAGATTTTTTCTTAAAGTTAGTGAGATTTTTTTGACGGGAGGGCATCTCTCGATCGCCCTTGCCTGACCTCTCACTGCCCAAATATTTTGATTCTACAGTATCGGTATCCCGCAAGGGCTACCATAGTGTCACTATATTTTCCTCCCTGCGAGGGGCGGCGATGTGGAATTAAATCGCTATAGTTGACAAAAAAAATTCACTCTTTTTGGCGATTGCAACTTCTGACATCTAATTAGTTTAGTATAGCTAAACACATATTTTTGGCAATTGAACCGAACACAGACTTTTCACCATTTGTATTTGTAAGTTTTAAAGGTGCCTACCATGAATGCTCAAACTCTCACTCCTGCTATCGATCCTGCGATCGTTCCCGATTGGCTACAAGAATGCCTCAATGCCCGATCGACCCTAGAAGCAGACTCTAGCTCCCATTGTCCCACTGGCAACAACTTAATTTGTCAGGCCTTTGAATTTGCCCTTGACTTGCACGAAGGACAATACCGAAAGTCAGGAGAACCTTACATTTGCCATCCGATAGCTGTGGCTGGGATGCTACGCTACATGGGTGCTAACAGTGCCATGATCGCAGCGGGCTTCCTTCACGACGTTGTTGAAGATACAGACGTGACTGCCGAAGATTTGGAACAAAAGTTCGGCTATGAAGTGCGACAGTTGGTGGAAGGGGTAACAAAACTTTCTAAATTTAATTTTTCCAGCAAAACTGAACGCCAAGCTGAAAATTTTCGGCGGATGTTTTTAGCAATGGCTAAAGATATTCGAGTCATTGTCGTCAAGTTGGCAGACAGGCTGCACAACATGAGGACTTTGGAGCATCTGCCAGAAGAAAAGCGCCGCAGCATTGCCCTAGAAACACGAGAAATTTTTGCTCCCCTGGCGAATCGTTTGGGTATTGGTCGGTTTAAGTGGGAATTGGAAGATTTAGCTTTTAAATACCTGGAACCGGATGCTTACCGCGAAATTCAGGATTTAGTGGCTGTCAAACGGTCCGATCGCGAAATTCAACTGGCAGAAGTTACAAATAGTTTGCTAGAAAGACTTGAAAAATTAGGCATAAAATGCTATGAACTTAGCGGCCGTCCCAAACATTTGTACGGGATTTATCGGAAGATGCAGCGCAGTCAAAAAGGGTTTCACCAACTTTATGATATTGCTGCGGTGCGGATAATTGTCGAAACTAATGATGACTGTTATCGAGCTTTGGCGATCGTCCACGATTCTTTCCGCCCCATACCAGGCCGCTTTAAAGATTATATCGGTTTACCGAAGGCAAATCGCTATCAATCTTTGCACACAGGAGTAATCGGAACCAGCGGCCGGCCCATCGAAGTACAAATTCGTACAGTAGCAATGCACCACATCGCAGAATACGGGATTGCTGCCCACTGGAAATACAAAGAAACAGGTGGTTCTAGCAATACGAAAGTCACCGGAGACGACGAGAAATTTACTTGGCTGCGGCAACTGCTAGAATGGCAAAGCGATCTGAAAGACGATCGGGAATATTTAGAAAGCATTAAAGACAACTTATTTGACGAAGATATCTATGTTTTTACTCCCAACGGAGATGTCATTGCTCTCAATAAAGGTTCCACACCAGTAGATTTTGCTTATCGCATTCACACCGAAATCGGCAATCATTGCACCGGGGCGCGGGCCGGCGGGCGGATGGTGACACTAGACACTGTTTTAAAGAATGGCGATATTGTCGAAATTATGACTAAAAAAAATGGTAGTCCCAGTTTAGACTGGCTGAACTTTGTCAAAACAAACGGAGCGAAAAACCGAATTAGACAGTGGTTTAAGCGATCGCACCGAGATGAAAATATCGCCCGCGGCAGGGAATTATTGGAAAAAGAATTAGGCAAAAGTGGCTTTGAATCTTTGCTCAAATCCGAACCGATGCAATCCGTAGCCCATCGCTGCAATTACCACAGCGTCGAAGACTTATTAGCTGGTTTAGGCTACGGCGAACTGACATTAAATCTGGTAGTAAATCGCATCCAAGATTTGGTAAAAATCCGCCAAAAAGTTGAAGTTGCCACCGTGGGTTCAGCTCAGGAATTGCCCACGCAAATACCTGTGATGATGCCACCAAAACCAGTGCCGAGTTCATCTCCGAGCAAATCGCCGATCGCAGGTGTTGAAGGATTACTTTACCATTTGTCAGGCTGCTGTTGTCCAATTCCGGGGGAAGCAATTATTGGAGTTGTGACTCGCACCCGTGGCATTTCTATTCACCGACAAGGTTGTGTAAACGTTGAGTGTGTGCCGGGGGATCGGTTGGTTCCTGTGAGTTGGAATGCGAGCCCTCGCAATGGCAGTCGCCCGAATACTTATGCGGTTAATATTCAAATTGAAGCCCTAGACCGAGTAGGAGTTTTCAATGATGTATTATCGCATTTAAAAGACAATCAGGTCAACGTCCGCAGCGCTCAAGTAAAAACCTATCCCGGTTTTCCCGCCTTAATTGACTTGTGCATGGATATCCAGGATAAAGAACAGTTCGAGCGCACTTGTATGCAAATTAAAAATATGAGCGATATTTTGAATTTGCGGCGGCTGAGTCAAGTGACTGAATAGGGAATTGGGCAAAGAGGGAATTGGCCAAAGAGGGAATTGGGCATGGGGCATGGGGCATAGGGCATGGGGCATAGGGAATTGGGCAAAGAGGGAATTGGCCAAAGAGGGAATTGGGCATGGTTAGTTGTTATTTGTTAGAAATCAGGACACGGCAGTGCCGTGTCCCTACGCCAGATTAATTGTAGAGACACGGCAGTGCCGTGTCCTCTATCTCATTCCGGCGCAATATGCCCAATTCCCAATTCCCAATTCCCAATTCCCAATTCCCCAATTCCCAATTCCCAATTCCCAGGAGAACTTCATTTTGAGAAAGGCTATATTTCCGGTTTCAAATCTCGTTCCATCAGAGCTAAAACAGCTTGTTCGGGAGTGATTTCACCATTTAGCAAACGATAAACTTGACGGGAAACAGGTACTTCAATAGCACGTTGATTAGCTAAATCAATCAAAACATTGGTAGTATTGACTCCCTCAGCCGTGCTTTGTAATTCGTGCAAAATTTGCTCTAAAGATTTACCTTGAGCCAATCCAAAACCAACCCGGTAATTGCGCGATAACGAACTATTACAAGTAGCGAGTAAATCTCCCAAGCCTGACAAGCCATAAAAAGTTTCTGCGTGAGCGCCCAAACGAACACCAACTCGAATCATTTCCGGCAAAGCACGAGTTAGCAAAGCAGATTTTGCATTTGTTCCTAATTGTAAACCGTCGCACACACCAGCGGCGATCGCAAATACATTTTTCAGGGTACCACCCAATTCAGTTCCCAAGGGATCTTGATTGATATAAACCCGAAAAATTTCTGAACTGTAAATATTCTGGACTTGCTTAGCTGCTGATAAATTGTAACTAGCTGCTACCGTTGCAGCGGGTAATTCCTGCCGAATTTCCTCAGAAAGATTGGGACCAGAAAGCACCACAATCGGATGGCGAGGAAAAGCTGTTTGCCAAATTTGTGAAGGAGTACGAGTAGTGGCGGGGTCTAAACCTTTGGTAACAGTAACTATAATGGTGTTAGGGCTTAGATTTGTGGACAGAAGTCGATCGACTGTAGCGGCAACTCCTTTCATGGAAACTGCCGAAACCACAACATCCGTATCTGCGATCGCAGACTGTAGCTCAAAAGAACTACGACGGGACCACAAGTTAACTTGATGGGCATTTTTAGTTGCCAGATTTGCTAGTGCAGAACCCCAAGCACCTCCGCCTAATATTGTCAAGATTGTCATTGGTTAATTGGGAATTGGTAATTGGGAATTGGGAATTGGGCATCGGGCATCGGGTATCGGGCATTGGGAATTGGTTATTCGTTATTGGTAAGTAGCAACTATCAACTGTCAACTATCAACTGTCAACTATCAACTGTCAACTGTCAACTATCAACTGTCAACTATCAACTATCAACTGTCAACTATCAACTATCAACTGTCAACTATCAACTGTCAACTATCAACTGTCAACTATCAACTGTCAACTGTCAACTGTCAACTATCAACTGTCAACTATCAACTATCAACTATCAACTGTCAACTATCAACTATCAACTATCAACTATCAACTGTCAACTGTCAACTATCAACTGTTTAAACATATGTCCAGCGACTTGCAACTCAGCCTTTTTGACAGCAATCAAAGTGCTGCTTTCCAAAACGACTCAATCCCAGCAAATGCCAAAATTCCCATTCCTGCCGGCACCTATCAAAACATGGAACAAATCGGCGAACACTGCAACCGCTGTCACCGCTGCGAATTGGGAAATACCCGCACTCACGCCGTCATCGGGCGCGGCAATCCTCAAGCCTCGATTTTGATTGTGGGAGAAGCGCCCGGACAAAATGAAGATGAAACCGGATTACCCTTCGTAGGGCGATCGGGCAAACTGTTAGATAAGATTTTAGAATCCGTAGAATTGAGCACAGAAACCGACGTATTCATAGCCAACGTCATCAAATGTCGCCCTCCCAACAACCGCCCTCCCACAGCAAAAGAAATCGAAGCTTGCAAACCATACTTGCTCGAACAAATTCGCATCTTAGACCCCAAAATCATTTTATTAACTGGTGCTACAGCCCTAAAAGGTTTGTTAAGCGACAAGCGACCAATTAGTAAAATTCGAGGTCAATGGATTGAATGGGAAGGACGTTTGTGTATGCCAATTTTTCACCCATCATACTTGTTGCGAAATCCCTCCCGCGAACCGGAGACACCAAAATGGTTTATGTGGCAAGATATGCAGGCAGTAAAAGCAAAATTGGATGAATTTAAAGCAGTAAGTTAAAGAGAGCATGATAAATCTCGCTTTTACCAGAGTCTCGATCCCCCTAAATCCCCCTTAAAAAGGGGAGTAGGGGTTGACTTTGATGTTCACTCTTGTCCCCCCCCTTATTAAGGGGGGCTAGGGGGGATCGAGGGTCTAATCGTCAAACAGTAGCTTGTTGGCAACTGGTATTAAAATAGGTAAATTATGTTAATCTAAAAATATTAAACCAAAAAAAATTATGAGTCAATGCCTTAATCCCGACTGCCTCCATCCCAACCCACCCATCACCCAATTCTGCCAAAAATGCGGAAACAAACTGCTACTCGGAGACAGATACCGTGCAGTAAAATACATTTCCGAAGGAGCTTTCGGCCGTACATTCAAAGCCGTAGACGAACATCGACTCGATACAATTTGTGTAATCAAACAATTTCTCCCGCAACTACAAGGGAATGCCGCCATCCAGAAAGCGACGCAGTTATTCAAACAAGAAGCAGTCAGACTGCGAGATTTAGGCAAACATCCTCAAATCCCCGATCTATTGGCATTTTTTGAACAAAATAAACGCTTCTATCTAGTACAAGAATTTATAGACGGTGAGGATTTATTAAAAGAATTAGAGCAGCAGGGAAAGTTTAGCGAAAAACAAATTAAACAATTACTGAATGAATTGCTACCGATATTAGATTTTGTTCACAACCAAAAGGTAATTCACCGAGACATTAAGCCGGAAAACATCATTAGAAATTCTCACGGTTCTTTAGTATTGATTGACTTTGGAGTTGCCAAGGAATTGAGCGGTAGTGTTTTGACTAAAGTGGGAACTGTAACTGGCACTCCTGGTTATGCGGCACCGGAACAAATGCAAGGTCATGTTTTTCCAGCGAGTGACTTGTACAGTCTTGGTGTAACTTGCATTCGGTTATTAACCGGATGTTTCCTGAAAGAGATAAATGGAATTTTGTTTGATGAACTTTTCGATCCGATGCAAATGCAATGGAACTGGAAAAACAAGACAGTTCATCTCAACAAGGACTTGGCAAAAATTTTAGATAAAATGATACTATTTCCAGTTGGTGCGCGCTATCAATCAGCAGGAGAAGTATTGCAAGCTCTTGATTCAATCTCAGTATTACCCAATCAAATATTAGCACCACTACCGCCAGCAAAACCCGTTCATTCTTCAGCAGCAGCTAATAAAATATCAGCTAAATTTAAACCAAAAGCCTCTTACTTCAAATCCTTTACTGAAGACTTGGAAAATGGCGTGCAGTTAGAAATGATAGGAATTCCCAGTGGAACCTTCACAATGGGTGCGCCAGACATTGAAGCAGAAAGCCAATATAAAGAAAAACCTCAACATCCTGTCACAATTCAACCTTTCCTTTTCGGAAAATATGCGATCGTACAAGCACAGTGGAAAGCCGTTGCTAAATTGCCACAAATTCAATATCATCTCAACCCAGACCCCTCTAAATTCAAAGGCAATAACCTACCAGTAGAAAATGTCTCTTGGTATGAGGCGGTGGAATTTTGTGCTAGGTTATCTAAACATACTGGACGCAATTATCGCTTGCCCACTGAGGCAGAATGGGAATATGCTTGTCGTGCTGGTACGACTGCACCGTTCTATTTTGGTGAAACAATTACTACAGATATTGTTAACTATAACGGTAATTACTCTTACAATAATTCACCAAAAAGTCAGTATCGAGAACAAACTACAGATGCAGGCAGTTTTTCTCCCAATGCTTTTGGTTTATATGATATGCACGGGAACGTCTGGGAGTGGTGCGTTGACCCCTGGCACGGTAGCTATTACGGAGCACCAACTGATGGTAGCGCCTGGGATGAAAAATGTAATGATAATCGCTATCAAAATTCTATTGAATTATTAGTAAAATCTCAAAATAATAAAATAGCAAGGGTGCTGCGCGGGGGGTCGTGGCTTTACCATCCGAGGAATTGCCGTTCTGCTTTTCGCTTTTTCAATACGCCGGAATTTGACTATCATGACTGTGGTTTTCGAGTTGTATGTGTTGGTGTATGAACTTCTCAACCCTTGATACTTTCTCATTTTGCATAACAATCTCGCAACCACAAACGAATCGCCTCAGCAATTGCGCTTTTTTCGTTTTCTGCCGGCGACAACGGACTAACATCCGCCACTGTACCAAACCTAGAAACAATTTTTACTAATTCCCAGCCCTTCTCTGTTTTAGCTAAAAACAGCCAGTGATATTGCTGAATCTCGACTCGCTTTCCTCCGCGATATTGCAGTTCCAAAGTAGTAATAAAAACTTGACTGGCATTTTCGGGAAGTGCTTCTGCAAAATTTAAAGGTAGCGGTTCAAACTCCGGGCGACCTGCTAAAATTATTTGACGCTGCACGTCACCGATCGCCCTAGAATTGTTAGGAGCAAAGCCCGATCGCACAATTACCCGGTTAGCATAACTCGGCAAATCCTGCAACAGGCGATCGACTAAAGCTTCCAAATCAGCCGGACAGGGCGATCGCGCTAACAAACTGTACCGACTTGCGTTTATACTGCGATCGCCATTTGTGACAAAATTAGCAGCCAAAGTCGGACTTGCAACCGCAGATGTTAGCAGATAAACACAGATGAACGCGGATGGAAGTTGATCTGTGTTCATCGATTCTGTTTATCCAATCTCTTCACAAATCCGCGCAAAAGCCGCCACCGGATCGTCGGAAGCCGTAATCGGCCGCCCAATCACCAGATAATCAGCACCAGCTTTTAAAGCAGCCTTCGGAGTCATCGATCGCCTTTGATCGCCTCCATCAGCCCATTTTGGACGAACCCCCGGACAAACCAACAAAAAATCATCCCCGCAACTCATTCTTAACTGTTCCGCTTCTTGGGGAGAACAAACAGCAC
>RDXH01000277.1 GCA_004292745.1 Oscillatoriales cyanobacterium
AGTTGCTAGTTGGGGCTTGGTTGGTTTGAGGCGGTATTTGTAAGTGAGTTGCATTTTTAGCTTCTTTTTTCGACCTACCTTAACATACCATTTCTTTTGTTTTAATATCTAGGAAGTACATCAAAGTTAAAGGTCCTCGCAATGTCTAATTGTCGGTTTACTTACCTACACCCGACGAGCCTTTCATCCCAAGGAGTAATTTATTCGGGGTACTTCGCGCAGCGCTCAGATTAATCCCCTCTAAATATACCCTTAGACTTCCCGGCTGGTAGTTAATTTCAGAAGGAAGAAGGAAGAAGGAAGAGGATCGATGTGAAGAAGGCCCTTCGACTCCGCTGGCTGAACCGCTTCAGGAAGAAGGAAGAAGGAAGAAGGAAGAAGGAAGAAGGAAGAGGATCGATGTGAAGAGGATCGATGTGAAGAATTACGAATTATTCACTCGTAATTAGGAATTAGGAATTAGTAATTCCCTACTCGTAATTAGGAATTCGTAATTCGTAATTCCCTACTCGTAGCCCAATGCCCAATGCCCAATTCCCAAGAGCCAATTCCCAAGGCCCAATTCCCAAGAATTAAGGGTGTTCAAAAGCTGAAGCAGGTTTGAAACCTTCTTCTGGAACTCCCTGCAAAGCTTGGCTCATAAAATCTCGCCAAATCGGGGCGACAATGGTACCGCCAGTAGCACCGTAGCTCATCGGTGTGTAATCGTCGTTGCCAACCCAAACAGCCACGGACAACTGGGGGACGTAACCGACAAACCAAATATCCCGTTCTGAGGAAGTAGTACCGGTTTTTCCAGCAGCCGGCCGGCCAAGTTGGGCCGCCCTTGCAGTACCGTTGTTAACTACGCCTTGCAGGGCGCTGTTGACAGAAGCCGCGGCCCAAGCATTGAGAACTAATTTGGGTTTGGGTGTGTTGTCTAGCAAGACATTGCCACTGCTGTCAGTGACTTGCACGATAAACGTGGTGTCAGAATGCCAGCCATTGTTGGCAAAGGTAGCAAAAGCTCCAGCCATCTCCAAAGGAGTGAGGTCAACTGCACCCAAGGGTAAGGAAACCACCGGTTCCATGGGACTTCTGATGCCCAGTACCCGGCAAATTTCAATCACTTTGTTTAATCCAACTTCTTGTCCAAGCTTGACAGCGGGAATATTTAGTGATACTTCCAAGGCTCTGCGAATGCTGACGGCACCGGAGAAGCCACCACCATAGTTTTGAGGGTAGTAGTAGCCGTCGCCGTCGCGATAGCCGACAGGAGAGTCGTAGACTATAGAATCAGGACTGTATTTACCACTGGCAAAAGCAGCGTAGTAGACAAAAGGCTTAAAAGAAGACCCAGGCTGTCTCCGGGCTTGAATTGCACGGTTGAATTGACTTTTTTCGTAATCGACACCCCCAACCATTGCTTTGACGAAGTGGGTGCGGGGATCGACGGCTGCTAGGGCAATTTGACCTTGGTCGCGATCGTAAAAAATGCCTTGAGAATATAGCCGATCGTGCCATGCTTTGACTGTTTCTTCAGCCGTGCGCTGCATTTTGAGGTCGATGGTAGTTTGAACGCGCATTCCTCCCTTAACTACAGCATCTCGGCCAAAACGCCTAGTCAACTCTTGGATTACGGCTTGTGTCACGTAAGGAACTTGAGAGCCACCAAAAGAGGTAATTTTACCAAGCTTAATCTTTTGTGTGCGAGCTGCTGCTTCTTCAGTCGGGGTAATCCATTTCAACTCCTTCATCCGGGTTAAAACGATTTCCTGTCGCTCTTTTGACAACTTGTAATTGACGAAAGGACTGTATTCTTCGGGGGCAGAAATTAACCCGGCTAACATCGCGGCTTCGGCCAAAGTCAAACTATCTGCTGACTTGTTGAAATAGCTACGAGATGCCGTTTCTACGCCGTACAAGTTGTGACCGAGGTAAATTTGATTCAGGTAAAGTTGCAGAATCTGGTCTTTATTGAGGATTTGCTCCAAGCGGATAGACATTACCGCTTCAGCGACTTTGCGACTGAGTTTTGATTGGGGAGATAGAAACAGGTTCTTGACTAATTGCATTGTCATAGTCGAGCCTCCTTCAACGGTTCTACCTTTTTCGAGGTTAGCCATGAAGGCTCTGGCTATCCCGCCTGGGTTGATGCCTTTGTGGGTGAAAAAGCTGCTATCTTCGATCGCTAAAGCAGCACGTTTCAGGTTCGGGGAGATTTTGTCCAGGGGTACGACATCTCGATTCGCTTCGTCGTGGATGCTGGCCAGGGGCTTGCCGTTGATGTCGTAAATGTGAGTAGTTTCTGTGGGAGAGTAGGTTTGCAAGATGCGAACATCTGGCAAGTTGCGGAAGCTGATCGCTAAGCCAACCAGTCCGCCAGCTACTACCGAACTAGCAAGCATTGTCATACTGAGTATGGTTCCGGCGGTCACTTTACTGACTGACTGAACAAACTCGAATACGGTAGCTGAGTTTTCCGTGTTTTTGTGGACTGCGTTGGTTGACACGTCGATTTCACTTCCTCAGTCGATTGGGGTTTTAGACTTTTGATTTGAGATGGGGGATGGAATAACTGCCACAAGAAATGTTGACAGGCAAGCTTTGGGATTATAGTAGCTTGAGAGTTATTTTTTTATGGGTCAACCAGTGAGTGTAACTAATTCTGCTGCACTTTGGCAAAATATTATGGTTTCCGATCGCACCCCTATGATTTCTCCTAACCTTTCTGGAATTTACCGTGGTGTCAGCGAGATTTTTCCCGATCGACCTGATTCTAGCAACCCTGACGAAAATTTGGTCAAACTGCTGACCAAAGGCGATCGACCTTTGCGGATCAAGTTAGGAATTGACCCCACAGGGACTGACATCCACCTAGGCCACAGCATTTGCGTGCGCAAACTCCGAGCTTTTCAGGATGCCGGCCACACCGCAGTATTGCTCATCGGAGATTTTACCGCAAGAATTGGCGATCCGACTGGGAAGTCGGAGATGCGGAGCCAGTTAACAGCGGCACAAGTGGCTGAAAATGCCCGGACTTATTTAGACCAAGTGCGTCCTATTTTAGATTTTGACACCCCCGGCAGGCTAGAAATTCGCTATAATTCCGAGTGGTTGTCCGGTTTGGACTTGGCGAACATTTTGGAGCTGCTAGGCACTATGAGCGTGCAGCAAATGCTCGCTAAAGAGGGATTTGATAATCGCATGGAGCAAGGAACGGCGATTTATTTGCACGAGTTTCTGTATCCGCTGATGCAGGGTTACGATTCCGTGGCCCTGGAGGCTGATGTGGAGTTGGGGGGAACTGACCAAAAGTTTAATATTGCGGTGGGGAGAGATTTGCAGCGACATTTTGGGATGAAGCCGCAGTTTGGTTTGCTGATGCCGATTTTGATCGGGACTGATGGGGTGCAGAAGATGTCGAAGTCTTTGAATAATTATGTGGGTTTGTCCGATGACCCGCTGACGATGTATTCTAAGTTGGAGAAAATTGCTGATAGTTCGATCGCCCAGTATTTTGAACTATTGACAGATTTGCCTCTGGATGCTTTGCCCGAAAATCCGCGAGAAAAACAGAAGCTTTTGGCTGTGAATGTTGTCAGTCAGTATTACGGTTCGGAAGCAGGCGATCGGGCGCAACTCGATGCAATGGCGCTGGTTAAAGGTGCTGCGGGTGAAGCTGATGCAGTGCCGGAGTTTTCTTTGGCAACTGTGCAGTTTCCTGCTAAGTTGTTTTATATTCTGAGTGCTAGCGGACTTTGCAAAAGTAGTGGCGATGGCCGGAAGTTGATGCAGGGCGGTGGGGTGAAGTTGGAGGGTGATAAAGTTTCTGATGTTAACCTCACTTTTGAATCACCTGCTGAATTGGAAGGTAAAGTTTTGCAAGTGGGCAAAAATAAGTTTGTCCGCTTAGTTGATTGAGTTGGGATTTGTTAACCGCCATTGGTGTCAACTTAAGTCTATAACCCTTGATAAATCTCGCTTTGCTCCGAGGCCAGATCCCCCTAAATCCCCCTTAAGAAGGGGAGTAGGGGTTGACTTTGAGAAGAATCTTGTCCCCCCCTTGTAGGGGCGGTGCCCCCGTGCCCGCCCTCAAGGCGCCGGGGGATCTAGACCCGAACCCCAAACAGCAGTCTGTGACTACGTTTGACGTTTTGACACCAATCTACTATGAAGTTCTTACTATGAAAGATACTACGATCGCAGATAAAATTATTGTGGCTTTGGATGTTGCGAGTCAAGAAGAGGCGATCGCCCTGATTGACAAACTCCCCGATGTATCTTTCTGGAAAGTAGGTTTAGAGCTATTTGTGAGTTCCGGCCCAGAAATTCTGGCGATTCTGAAAGAGCGGCAAAAGCGGATTTTTCTCGATTTGAAATTTCACGACATCCCTAATACTGTGGCTGGTGCTTGTCGGGCTGCTGCTAAGTATAATGTGGATTTATTGACAATCCATTCTACCTGTGGTAAAGAGGCTTTGAAAGCAGGATTGGTTGCTTTGGAAGAAGGGGCGATCGCAGTTGATAAACCGAGTCCTAAATTGATTGCAATTACTCTGTTAACAAGTTTGAATTCCAGACAGTTAGCTTTTGAGCTTAAAATACCTTTAGAGTTGCCAGAATATGCTTTGCACATGGCATTGTTGGCTAAGGAAACGGGTTTAGCTGGTGCTGTTTGTTCTCCGCAGGAAGTGGAACAGTTAAGAATGAGTTGTGGGGATGATTTTCTGTTAGTTTGTCCGGG
>RDXH01000045.1 GCA_004292745.1 Oscillatoriales cyanobacterium
ATTCTTAAGGAATATTACGATGATGCTTCTGGTCGATATTCTCAAAAGGCTAATTTAGACATAGAAATTGTGGTTGATATGTTTAATACGGTGGATCAATATGACCAGGTGGTGCTGTTTAGCGGGGATGGGGATTTTGAGCGAGCGATCGAGCTACTGCGCTCGAAAAATACTCATATTACTGTGGTATCAACCGAAGGCATGATTGCTAGAGAACTCCGAAATGCCACAGATAGGTATATAGACTTAAATGAAATTCGGGAACATATCGAAAAAATGGATTATTAGTTAGTAGTTATTAGTCATTAGTCAGTAGTTAGTAGTTATTAGTTGTTGGTTAGTAGTTAGTAGTTATTGGTTAGTAGTTAGTAGTTATTGGCATGAGGCGTAACATCGTTTCCGTTGCATCGGCATTGTTCAAACTGTTGACAGTCAACAGTCAACAGTTAACAGTTAACAGTTAACAGTCAACTTTTGAGACCTATGAAAACTCAACAAAATCAAGACCGGATTCTAATTTTTGATACGACTTTGCGCGACGGAGAACAATCTCCTGGCGCATCTCTGAATGTGGAGGAAAAACTGACGATCGCCCGTCAGTTAGCCAGATTGGGTGTAGACATCATCGAAGCAGGTTTCCCTTTCACCAGCCCAGGCGATTTTGAGGCAGTTCAAAAAATAGCCAGAGCAGTGGGCACAGAAAATGGGCCGACAATTTGTGGCTTAGCCAGGGCGCGAAAACCAGACATCAAAACAGCAGCCGAAGCTCTGAAGCCAGCCGCCAATGCGCGAATTCATACGTTTCTGGCTACGTCTGATATTCACTTGGAATATAAACTGAAAAAGACGCGGGCCCAAGTGCTGGAAATAGTGCCAGAAATGGTAGCTTATGCTAAGTCTTTTGTCGAAGATGTGGAATTTTCCCCCGAAGATGCTTGCCGTTCTGAACCTGAGTTTTTATATCAAGTTCTGGAACGGGCGATCGCAGCCGGAGCCACAACTGTGAATATTCCCGATACAGTCGGCTACACAACTCCCAGCGAGTATGGTGCTTTGATTAGGGGAATTAAAGAAAATGTACCCAATATCGATCGCGCAATTATTTCAGTCCACGGTCACAATGATTTAGGATTGGCTGTTGCTAACTTTTTGGAAGCCGTGAAAAATGGTGCTAGACAGTTAGAATGCACGATTAATGGCATTGGCGAACGAGCAGGAAATGCCGCTCTGGAAGAGTTAGTGATGGCTTTGCACGTCCGCCGTCAATACTTTAATCCATTTTTGGGTAGACCAGCCGAATCTGAGGAGCCACTGACCAATATTGACTCGCGCCAAATTTACAAAACATCGCGCTTAGTTTCTACTTTGACGGGGATGTTGGTGCAGCCAAATAAGGCGATTGTAGGGGCAAATGCCTTCGCTCACGAGTCGGGAATTCACCAAGACGGGGTGCTGAAAAATAAGCGGACCTACGAGATTATGGACGCTGAATCCATCGGCTTAACCGAAAATCAAATTGTGTTGGGCAAATTGTCGGGGCGTCACGCTTTTCATACTCGCTTGAAAGAGTTGGGTTTTGAAATGGCTGATGATGAGCTAAATAAGGCTTTTGTCAAATTTAAGGATTTAGCTGACAAGAAAAAAGAGATTACTGATTGGGACTTGGAGGCGATCGCCAACAACGAAGTCCATCAAGCACCGGAACTTTTCCGGTTAGAATTGGTGCAGGTTTCCTGTGGCGACAAATCTCGTCCCACAGCCACCGTCACTGTGCGAACTCCGGCGGGGGAAGAATTGACTGATGCGGCGATCGGCACTGGCCCAGTAGATGCAATTTACAGAGCAATTAACCGAGTGGTAAATCTCCCCAATGAGTTGATCGAGTTTTCTGTACAATCGGTGACAGCGGGAATAGATGCGATCGGCGAAGTCACAATTCGCTTGCGTCACCAAGGCCAAGTATTTTCTGGACACTCAGCCAATACAGACATTATTGTAGCCTCCGCCGAAGCTTACATTAGCGCTTTAAATCGCCTTTACGGAGTATTACAGCAGGAATCTCCCGCAGTTAAAACATCGCAAGTAGCAACAGCAGCTCAGTCTTAAATTGCCGATTCTTTACCAATTTTCAGTTAATTTGTAGGGCGGGCAATGCTCGCCCTACTGCTGTAAAATCACCAAAAAATCAGCGAAAATGTTGTTGGCAGCGAGTTAGATAAAATCCGGTAGCATCAGAATTATTCATCTCTCTATTCTCTTCCTCTGTGCCCTCTGTGTTCTCTGCGGTTAAATCATTCCCATGCAACTAATTAAAATTCCATAATATGCAAGAAGAAACCTTACAAAAAGAGCGACAATTCCACGATGCTTGGGCATCCACCATCGACGTAGACGGCATCCGCGTCAACGATTACTTTGAAGCTTGTACAGCCCCAGAAAATAGATTCATCGTTCAACAAATGGGGGATATCACCGGCAAACGCCTCCTAGATTTAGGCTGTGGTGCAGGAGAAAATAGCGTTTATTTTGCAAAAAAAGGCGCGCTGTGTACGGCGGCTGACTATTCTCAGGGCATGGTAGAAGTTGCTCTGAAATTAGCAGAGACAAACGGCGTCAAAATCGAAGGTTGCACTGTAAATGCCATGGCGCTAGATTTCCCAGATAATAGTTTTGATATTGTTTACGCTTCTAATTTACTGCACCATTTGCCGGAACCCGAAAAGGCGATTCGTGAAATGCACCGCGTGCTGAAACCCGGTGGAAAAGCTTGTTTTTGGGACCCGATGAAGCACAATCCAGTCATTAATGTTTACCGCAGGATGGCGACTGAAGTGCGCACTGAGGATGAAACTCCTTTGGATATTAATATTGTGAAACTTGTCAAGTCTTTGTTTTCCGAGACAGCTTACGACACATTTTGGTTGACATCGCTGTGGATTTTTTTACGTTTTTATTTAATCGAAAAAGTGCATCCCAATGAGGAACGTTATTGGAAGAAGATTATTATTGAACAAGAGAGATTAAAACCAGAATATTCTCGGTTAGAAGGGTTGGATGGTTTTTTAAAGAAGTTGCCTTTGATGAAACGGTTGGCTTGGAATTTGGCTGTGGTAGCCACTAAGTAATTTCAGGAAGTACCATCAGTTTTTTGCTGCTAGCTTCTTGCAGCTTTCAACTAAACGGAGAAAATCTGCACGGTAGCCTTCTTTGTCTTCACCTTTTGCCTGACTTGCCAGCCTCAATACTTCATCAAAATTGGCTGTTCCCTTGTACTCAGAATCTCTCAAAACCATCCCAAAAGCAGCTACAGCAGCAGCAAACCTGAAGTTAGCAGAGGTATTTTCCAATTTAACAGGTTTGTCAATTACTGACTGTGTAATTAACTGGCTGACTGTCTCGTTAGGTTTTTTATAACGGAATTTGACTTGCATCAATTCATCAGTTTGAGATGCAGACAGAGTGGTTGGGTTTGGTTGATATTTTAATGGATCGACTTCGGGTAATTTGACATCGCTGGCGACACCAACCGGAATAATTTCGTAAATTGCCGTTACCGAATGTCCTGCACCTAATTCACCCGCATCTTTTTTGTCGTCATTAAAATCTTGATTTTGCAAAACTCGATTTTCGTAGCCAACTAGACGGTAAGCTTGAACTTTGGCTGGATTGAATTCTACTTGAATTTTAACATCTTTGGCGATGGTAAATAGCGTGCCTCCCATTTGAGTGACTAATACTTTTTTGGCTTCTAATAAACTATCGATATAAGCGTAATTGCCGTTACCTTTATCGGCTAGCTGTTCCATTTTGGCATCTTGCAAATTACCTGTACCAAATCCCAATACGCTTAGAAAAACTCCTTGCTCTCGCTTTTCTTCTATCAGGCGCACCAGTTCCCCATCGCTGGAAGTGCCGACATTAAAATCGCCGTCTGTTGCCAGAATAACGCGGTTGTTTCCTTGTTTGATCAAGTTTTCTTTTGCAACTTTATAGGCAAGTTGAATGCCCGCCCCGCCTGCGGTAGAGCCGCCTGCTTGTAACTTATCGAGGGAATCTAAGATCTTTTCTTTTTGGTTTCCTGGTGTTGGGGGCAAAACTAATCCGGCGGCTCCGGCGTAGACTACAATTGTAACGCTATCTTTTGCTCTCAATTCGCTGACGAGATATTTTAAAGATGCTTTGAGTAGTGGCAATTTGTCTGGGGAATTCATGGAACCGGAAACATCGATCAGAAATACGAGATTGTTCGGTGGTAAATCTTTGGTAGAAATGCTTTTTCCTTGTAAGCCAATGTGGACTAATTTGTGTTGGGGATTCCAGGGTGCATTGGCTACTTCTGTATTTATTGAAAAAGGTCGATCGCCTTTTGGCTGTGGATAGTCGTAGGTAAAGTAATTAATTAGTTCTTCCAGGCGCACTGCATCTTTTGGTGGCATCACGCCACTATTGATAAAGCGTCGCACATTGCTGTAGGATGCTGTATCGACATCGATGCCAAAGGTTGACAGTGGGTTGTTGCTAGCCCGCTGATAAGAGTTTTCGTAAATGCGGTTGTATCCTTCGCGATCTAATTCTGGTGCAGGCAGATTTGCCGGAGATGATATTCTAGGTGCTGGCGGATTCATGCCCTCAAAATTTCTACTTCTTAATAGATCAGTGCTTGTAAAGTTGCCAGGAGGAGGATTGTTAGATAAAGGAGTAGAATTTTGAATTGCTGCTTGTCGGCGGGGAATTGTTTCTGGAGAAGGTGGCGCTACAATTCCACTAGCTGGCTTTGAAAGTGGGTGATTTTGGGAGTTAGGATCAAATGTTGTTTTTGCTAAAGGACTGATTGATGCTAAGTCTGAGGCAAATTCCGATCGCAAACGTTGCACTGTGGCTAAATCTTCGGGGCTGACTGTGGGTGTACCTGTGGCGATCGCCCGATCGACTTTTTCCAAACAACTATTTAAACTTAGCGCAAAGTCAGAGCGCTTTAAAGGTCGATCGCCTAAAGTAGTACCAAGTGAGGGGACTATCGGGCAACTGTAGCGTTTTGCTAAGGATAGTAGTGCTTGGAAAGCCCAGCTATTTGGTGTAATTTCTGCTGCTTGAGAAACATTGGTGGGAGTTGGTGCGCCAGTTTGGCGATCGACTTCTTGGGCGATCGTACTTTGGGGAGTGATGGAGTAAAAAGTTAAAATTACTGGACTTAATACCACTATTTGCAACAAAAGTTTACGCATCGACTTTTACTCCTGAAGATATTGCGATCGCCCTCTAGAATAATATACTACATCGGTTTTCTAATTCGGATTTTTTTAACCACAGAGTACGCAGAGAACACAGAGAGAAAGTCAAGAGAGATCGATCGCTCTTATGAATAGAGAAATTGATAATTTAAATGATTCTCTTTGCTACTATGATAACATATAGTAGTAGCACCGCTTCTGCCATCTCAAATTTTTCCTATAAAATCTAAAATCGAATGACTGTTTCTTCTCCAGTAGCAGATACCAAAAACCAACCCCGCCGCGAAACAGACTGGCGGTTATTCATGAGGTTGGCAACTTACGCAGGGCGCAGCAAACGCTTGTTAATTATTTCCATCGTCCTATTAGTACCTCTAGCAGTATCCGGCGCAGTTCAACCAGTCTTGATCGGGCAGGCAATTTCGCTAATTCGATCTGAACCTACCTACGAATTTCTGCGGGGAATGTCTTTGTCTGCCGGATTAAATCTTCTGGCAGTTATGCTGATGCTAACTATCACATTTCGGCTGGCACTGCAATCTGTTCAAGGCTATTTAGTCACGAAGGTAGGGCAAATAATTACTACTGATATTAGAAATGATTTGTTCGCCCATGTCACCTCCCTAGCCGTCCGATTTTTCGATCGCACTCCTGTAGGTAAACTGATGACTCGTCTCACCAGTGATGTCGAGGCTTTGGGGGAAGTTTTTTCTTCCGGGGCGATCGGGATTATCAGCGATTTATTTTCAATATTAGTAATTGCCGTATTCATGTTTACCATGCAGTGGCAATTAGCTTTAATGTTGGTGTTAATGATGATCCCAATTACCGCCCTCATAGTTTATTTTCAGTATAAATATCGGATCGCCAATTACAAGACTAGAGAAGAACTTTCCGATCTCAACGCACAACTGCAAGAAAACTTGACTGGTATTGGTGTAGTACAGCTATTTCGTCGTGAAAAATTCAACTCACAATTGTTTCGTGTCACTAATAAACGCTACATTAAGGCAATTGATGAAACAATCTTTTACGACTCAGCCGTATCTGCGACATTAGAATGGATTGCTTTAGTGGCGATAGCGGCAGTTTTGTGGATGGGCGGTAAAAGTCTTCTGGGAGGTACAATTAATTTTGGAACTCTCTCTGCATTCATTTTGTTTGCTCAGCGTCTCTTCGATCCCCTGCGGCAATTTGCAGAAAAATTTACCGCTATTCAAGCAGGATTTACGGCGGTTGAACGGATTAGCGATATTCTCAACGAACCCATCGAAATTAAAGATCCAACTAGCAAACAGAAGCCAGAAGTAGCCAGAGGGAATAGCAAACAAGGAAAAGCAGAATATTATTCACCGCTGCTGATAACGGGACATCCAGACGCCATTGGTTACAATTTGTCTCCATTCCAGCCAGAATTGGCCGCTGATAATCATCAAAATCCGCCCACTTCGGAATATCGTCTATTGTCTAAAAATTCCCAAATCACCCCGCCCAATTTAGCCTTAGCAAAAGAGGGAAAAAATCTTCAATCGCCGGATGGTGAATCGGGAGAAATCCAATTTGACAATGTGTGGTTTGCTTACAAAGAAGACGAATATGTGCTGCAAAACCTGAATTTCACAATCAAATCTGGGGAAAAAGTAGCATTAGTTGGACCCACAGGCGCTGGGAAAAGTTCGATTATCCGTCTGTTGTGTCGCCTTTACGAGCCCACTAAAGGACGTATTTTAATTAATCATGTCGATATTCGGGATTTGCCTCAAGCAGAATTGCGGCGGCACATAGGGGTGATCATCCAAGATGGATTTTTATTTGCTGGGGATGTGAAAAGCAATATTAGTCTGGGTGAAAATTACTCGATCGAGGAAATTCAAGCAGCAGCAGAAAAGACAAATGTTGCTGGTTTAATTGAACAATTGCCCCAAGGTTATGATACGCAATTGCGGGAGCGAGGTACAAATCTTTCTGGGGGACAAAAGCAGTTATTAGCCTTTGCTCGTGCGGCTATTCGCAATCCCAGTATTTTAGTTCTAGATGAGGCAACTGCTAGTTTGGATGTGGGTACAGAATCTTTGATTCAAGAAGCTCTAGAGCGTTTGATGGCGGAAAGAACGGCGATAATTATTGCTCACCGACTCTCGACTATCCGAAATGTCGATCGCATTTTAGTGCTCAAACGCGGCCAATTAATAGAGTCTGGTAGCCATGAGGAATTGTTGCAACAAGAAGGGTTGTATGCTAGTTTGTATAAGTTGCAAATGCTAGGAAGTTAATATTGGAAGGAAACAGCAAAAATCTTCCCTTATTTCTTAGTCTGCCAAGATTCACTTAGTTTTTATAGTCGCGGTTTTAACCGCCCATTTTTCAACTTAGACAGTTCAATTTACTTGCCATAAATTGTTTTCCAAAGCGTTTCTGGCAGGTGAATTATGTACTGAAATAATTGATTTGGCCCGATGCCAAACATTAACTGCATCGTCAGCACAATTACGGCCAAAGCAATCGCCGTCCCGATGCTAGCCTTTAATACTTTCACTGCCCAATTAAATACTAACCAAGATACAAGTAATGAGGCAATTAAGATAATTAATTCTAGGGGCATATAACATTTTTAACTCTTATTTAACTATACTTGTGATGGCTAACTATTTAAAACTATCTGTATACTTCAAGCAATGCTGCCGCGTTTCCGTGTTTCTTTGTAAGAAATTCCCACATTTTGTAAACCTGCTTTAATCATTTCTTGCTCCAATAAAGCGAAAAATCGACCTCTATCTCCTCCTTTCACTACAGCTTGATTGTGGGCTTCTGCTAAGGTGACTGGATAGCCACCGCCTTTGCGTACCTGAGCTAGCATCATTCCCAAGGCTAAATCTAGCTGGGCTGAATCTTCTACTACCCATTCCGGCACTTCTATTCTAGCAATTTCTGTCCCTACATGAACGTAACAAAAATAGACGGAATTCAAGCCGTACAAATCTAAGATTCTAGCTTGGGATTTCCAGAAAGGACTTCTTTCTCCCGGTGACAAGATTGTGGCCCATAAAATGACATCTCGCAAGGGTTCAAATACTTGACAAGGTGCTTTTTCTGCGTAGGAAAGTGTGGCCGCAAATCCGACATTGGGGCAATTTGTTATGCAGTCGGGTACTTCGTGGGTGCAAGCTTGAAATCGTAAAAAAGATAAGCTATCGCTGCTGCGAGAAGCACTCAGATATCCTAATAGGGGAATTCCTGCTAAACGTAACTTGTCCCACGCTGCTAAGATGGGCTGCAAAATTAAATCGCGGGCCTCGGTGGGTAAGGGTTCTAAAAACCAATAAATCAGGGAACCGTCTACCATTGCTAAAGCTGGTGCTGGCAATTTATGGTTATTAACTTTTGCCCAATTTTCCCCCATTTCTGCTAAGAAGATTGCTTCGGAAACTGCCCGCCGATATCCCATCCATTCTTCTGTTCTAATTCCCCACTGTCGGGAAATATACAAGTCTTCTGGTTTGTAAAAAACTTCTGGTACACTGTTTAAAACTGGGTGGCGACTTTGCCCGTAGTGGAGCATGACAGTGCCGATGTTTAGCAGGTAGCAGTAGGCTATTTCGTGATGGTTTGGTGAAATTTGTGAGCCGTCTGTTGCAAAGACTGTATGGGCTGTGGGGGGAGTTGGGATATAAGTGCGATCGGACAAGGACTCGATCGGTGTGGCAGAATTAAATAAAGTGCGATCGCGCCAACTCTCTTGTAATTCTACCAATTCTTCCTGTCTCGCTGCGGCTTTTTGTAACAAATTCTGAGCTACTTCTAAACGCTGGCGAGCCGCCTGAGCCTCCACAGTTAAATGTTGGCTCATTCCCTGCATTGCTTTTGCTGCTTTTGTTAAATCTAACATTTGTTATTGGTTATTTGTTATTTGTTATTTGTTATTGGTTATTTGTTATTGGTTATTTGTTAATTGTGTTTGTTTACTGATTACTACATAACATCATGATTGCTCCGGGAGCCAATGGGAGAAATCTGCCACAAACTGGGATAGAGACAACAATTGAACTGGTGGATTTTGAGCTACTGATTCCCGTTCAGCCAAAGTATTGTAACCCCAATCAGCTAAAAATAACTTGACATCAGATAAATCAGACTGCTGTTTCACCGAGAGCAAAGTTTTCAACCTGTCTTCCACAAACCAAATAGTAGTATTTTCGCCAGATGCTGCCAAAAATTCCCGCAAAATTTGATGTTTTGGCTTGTTATATTCCTTGCCATAAATTAATTGGGACGGTATTTGTACACCTGCTAGCTGCAAAAGTTCTCTCACAAAGCGACCTTCCTTTGTCGTAACTATCGCCACTTTGACCGAAGTATCCTGCCATCTGCATAAACTTTCGGCTACTCCTGGATAAAAACGGTGCAAAGAAAGCCATTCCGGCAAATCTTCGGCAATCCAATTATCCCGCAATCCATCTAACATTGCCCCAACTGATGCAGCTTTTAAATCGTTTTCTGACATCAAGTGTGGTACAATGTTTGGCCAATCTAGCAATATTTGCTGTTCCGTAATTCCTGTCAGCAGTGCGCGAATCAGCAGGGGCATTTCCCAACCAGTTTCAATGGCTGGACGCACTCTATAAAAACTGGAAGCTAAATCGGGTTCTGGGGCTGTTTGAGCGGGCTTCCAGATTTGACAGTAGGTGCGCCAAGCTGTTTGAAAATATTCGATTAATCCGTCGCAAATCACGCCGTCAAAATCCAGAGCTAGAATTGTGGGAAACTGATTATTCATTAGTAAGCTGTCAGTTGTATTTTTTCAGGATTGATTATTAGAAAGATTGAACTAGGGGTTGATTCATCACTGCATCTAGTTTTTGAGACTGCAATAATTTAGTCCACTCTGCTGTCAGCTTGGCATCATCAGGAGCCTGACGGCGTAATTGGGCGAGATTAGCTACTGTTTCGTACCAAATCCCATTCTTAGCGTAAACGCTCAGTCTAGCGATCGGGTCGGGAGTCGCTAAATCGGTTTTGAGGCTTGGCTGAGGTTCAATCCGCTGTACAGAACCGTTGACAAAATAATCTCCCGCTCTATCTTGTGAGTTGCAAATCACCGCAAAGGACCACTGATATCGCTGACCTACCTGAAGAGTTTTCTGAGGATTATCAGTAGTCGGAATAGTTACCTCAACAATCCCTGGCTTGTCAACTTTGAAGGTAGTTTTGTAAATTTCCGTTGCTTTTTCATCTTCTGTTTGCAAAGTAAACTCCACTTCAGTACCAGGCCCAGAAACGTAAGCCAAAAATGTTGGCGAGGCTGCTAGGGTTAAACCAAAATTGCTGTCTGGGATTAAGGGAATAATCGATAATTCTTTTTGACACGCATCCCCTCGATGGGTTCCACCTTGGCGATTGTTGGGAGCTTCCACATCTGGGGGCTGGAAATTAATATTCTGGCTCAGTTGCATTGGGGTAGACTCAGCTAGCAATGGTGCTGGTAGACTAGAAATAATAGCTGAGATCGCCCCTAGAGCCAGATACTTAGTATAAACAGTAGTAAGATGCAGAAAACCTTTCATAAAATGTTGAAATGTGGTATGACATTTTTGTAGGGTTAACCAGGAGTTGAAACTTCTGATTAACACTACAACCATCTCAATCTTGACACAATCGAGCAAAAATTAAAGAGATTCAACCAGAGGTTGAGTGGCTACGGAATCAAGTCCTTGGGAGTGCAACAATTTATTCCACTCTGCGGTCAAAACTGAATCTCCTGGTTTCTGGCGGCGCAGTTCGGCTAGAGTTGTGAGTGTCTCATACCAAATCCCATTTTCGGCGTAAAAGTTGACTCTTGTCATCGGGTCGGTTTTTTTTAAGCTGTTCTGGACATTGACTTCTTTTTCTACTCGTTCTACCCAGCCTTTTACTACTAAATCCGCCGATCGATCTTGAGTATCACAAATCATGGAAAATGACCAGACATAACGCTTACCTGCTTGCACAGACTTTTCTTTGTCTCCGGGGGGAACCTTCACGCCGACAATCCCTGGCTTGTCAACTTTGAAACTTTTTTCGTAGACTAATTCGTCTTCCTTTTCTGTCAGCAATGTGAATTCTATTTGGGCCTCTGTTTGAGGAACATAAACAAAAAATGTAGGCGAATCTGTCAGTGTTAAACCAATATTACTAATGGGAACTAAAGGAGTAATGGATAAGCCAGCCGGACATTTACCATTACCACGATGTGTACCCCCTTGTCGGTTGGCTGGGGCTGTGACGTCGGGAGGCTGGAAGTTAAGACTCTGACTCAGAAGAATTGGTTGAGATTGGGCCCGCACTGGTGTGGGTATTGTGGGGAGAGTGGCTGCGATCGCAGATAAAGCCACCGAAACCGTAGCAATATGTAAAAAACGTTTCATTTTTTGTACCTTTGAGTATAATATTGCAAACACAGAAATTGTCTGTTTGCGAGATTTTTTTTCGAGCAGCTAGACTCGCTGTAGATACACATTTTTAACCTTGACATATCCATAGCATTAATTAATGCGATCGGCAAGTGTATTCTCAACAGCCCAAACATCAAGTTGTCCAAGTTGTAAGGATTATTACGGAGACTGAAAGCTAAAAACGGTAAAAACTTTTGACAAAGTTGCGGAATCTTCGGACTGTTCTAAGATAGAGACTGTCGAGGGTTAAGGCCAGCGCCTACAAACTGCTACTCCACAAACGACTCAAACCTTTATTCAGGGACCATGAGTAATATATTTAACCAAATTCGATCGGTAACAACCCCATTGAGTAAGTTTTATAAACCTTCGGTAACATTTGCGAGGTCTGTACTAATAGCTAGCGCAGCCGTAACGTTGTCTTTAATTGGGGCTAGACAGCTTGGAATACTCGAATCAGTAGAGTTAGCGGCTTATGACCAAATGGTGAGGTGGCGTCCTGACGAAAGTCCAGACTCGCGCTTGTTAATTGTCGGAATTACCGAATCAGACATTCAGAGGCTTAAACAGTGGCCCATATCCGATCGCAAAATAACTGAAATCTTACAAAAACTAGAAAAACTACAGCCACGAGTCATCGGTTTAGATGTCCTGCGAGATGTACCCCAAGGAGAGGGGCGGGACCAGTTAGCTAAATTTTTGCGCAGAAGCGATCGCACGATCGGGGTTTGTTTAGTCACCGATGGTACTGTCGATAGTCCCGGTACTCCGCCTCCCCCCGGAATACCAAAAGACCGGATTGGATTTGCAGATTTCGGAGTAGATTCCGGTGGCATAGTGCGCAGGGCTTTATTATTTATGAAACCCCCAGCCATGGAGACTAACTATCATACTACAGAAAAACACCTTTGTAACGACAATTCTCAAGTTTTATTTTCTTTTAACCTCCAGCTAGCATTGCGCTACCTGCAAACGCAAAAAATTTACCCAAAACTCGCGAAAGACCAATCTTTATGGCTTGGTAAAAAGCAGTTTAAAAAATTGGAACCAAATGACGGAGAATATCAAAATGTCGATGTGAGAGGATATCAAATACTAATTAATTATAGGTCCAGAAGTAAAGTAGCAAACCAAGTCAAATTAACAGATGTCTTGGCAGGTAAAATTAACCCGAACTTGGTTAAGGATAAAATAGTTCTCATCGGTTACACCACAGAAACTGTTAAAGACTTTTTTTATACTCCTTACAGTGCGGGAAAAGACAAAAACCAATTCATGCCGGGGATAGTTACTCACGCACAAGTCGTTAGCCAAATTTTGAGTGCGGTTTTAGACGATCGACCTTTATTTTGGTTTTGGCCCGAATGGCTAGAAATCCTCTGGATTTCAGGATGGTCCATTGTGGGAGGAACCTTGGCTTGGCGGATAACTCACCCTACGCGCTTGATACTCACCTTTGTGGGAATGCTGGGAGTATGTTGCATCACCAGCTTTGGGATTTTTTGGTTAGGAGGGTGGGTGCCGATGGCAACACCGGCCTTAGCTTTAGTTGTCACTGGTGGCAGTATTGTATTAGCCGACAGATTTAATAAATCAGGTTACGGGAAAGTAATTACCGATCGCGTCAAACAAGTTTTCAAAATTGAAATAGACCAAGCCCAAAAAGATGAGCAAGTAGCAGAAATTACGCAATCTCCGTTCTTTAAAGAATTGCAGCAAAAAAAAGATCTACTTAGAGCGAGCAAAAAAGAACTCTCTGCTCCTTCTGCTTCTCCACCCGCAGAAATACCCAAAATAACTGCTGTTTCGACGACACCTCAAAACGCTGAAAGCCAGCCCCAGGATTACTTAGCTCACTTAAAGCAAAAATCTCAAAAACACAAGCAGCGCGTGGTACTGAGTGAAGCTGAACAGGAATCCCAAACCCCTGTGACTGTTGAGGAAAAAGGGCTTGACGGAGCGATCGAAACTCCAACCGATGGGGACTTGAGCGATTTGTCAGCTCAGCCATCCCAAACCCCTGTGACTGTTGAGCAAACACTGCTTGACGGAGCGATGGAAACTCAAGCTGATGAGGAGTTGAGCGATTTGCAAGCCAAAGCCAGACAAATGCGACAGCGCAAAGCCGCAAAAAACCGGCTCAAAAATCCAACCAATCAGGACTATTAGAGCTTCTGGCATCTTCCATCTTCCTTTTGCCATAGCTTGTCAAAGGGTCGAATGGTAGCGGAGGATGTGAAAGTAGTAATTTGCGTCCTCATCTCACACTCCAAACTAAACCATGTCCAAAACCATCTCTGTCCACTCCTACCGGGGTGGAACTGGCAAATCGAACACGACAGCAAACCTGGCATCTATCATCGCTAGCAAAGGAAATCGGGTGGCTATTGTAGACACCGATATTCAATCCCCTGGGATTCATGTATTGTTCGGTTTCACTGAAAACAATATGGATCGCTGTCTGAATGATTACCTGTGGGGTCGATGTCCGATCGCCGATACAGCCTGCAAAGTAACTTCCCTATTGCCACCATTAGCCAATAAGGGCGAACTCTACCTGATTCCTTCGAGCATTAAAGCAGGAGAAATCGCACGAGTTTTGCGTGAAGGCTACGACGTAGGATTGCTGACGGATGGTTTTGAAGAGCTGATCGAGGTTCTGGACTTAGATTACCTATTTATCGACACTCACCCTGGCCTCAACGAAGAAACTCTGCTCAGTATTACAATTTCCGACATCCTGCTGCTGATCCTGCGTCCCGATCAGCAAGACTTTCAAGGAACGGCTGTGACGGTAGATGTGGCCCGACAATTAGAAGTGCCAAAGATCTTGATGACTATCAATAAAGCCCCGGAATCCCTGGATTTTGATGATTTGAAGCAGCAAGTAGAGACGATATACAAGATCCCAGTGGCAGGAGTTCTGCCCCACAGTGACAAAATGATGCTGCTGGCGAGTAAGGGAGTTTTTGCTTTGCATTACCCCAACGATCCCCTAACTGCGGTGGTGGAAGGGATTGCTAGACAAATTATGGCCTGATCCTGGGATGTCCTGCTGCGTCTGGCGATCGACAATTTCCAGTCACGCCCGCTTGGCGAGATGGCGAGATGGCGGGGGCGATCGAACTTTCGGTGGCAAAGATTAGCTTGTTTAGTCTGAAGAATGGTGACACAATAAGATAAAAATAGATTATAAAGAATAGCCGGAAAACCTGCTTGACTTGAGTCGAGGGATCGAAGGTAGTTGCAGGATAAATCCTGCCTTGATTTACCGATCGTGCCGAATCATGTTAACCCAGTGTTTTTGCCTAGTCAAATACACCTCTGTCATCATGATTGTGGAATAGGTATCCGGCCTGTTCAAGACTTGCTTTTACGCAGAAGTCCCCTAGGACTTGTCAGTACAAGACATTAAAACCTACCCCCCGACAGGGGGAAAGTTACGACCGAGGAGCTAGTGGCAACACTAGGATAGCAGACCGCCATATTTGGCAACAGGATTGCGCCCGGAAACCCCAGCAATAGGGATATTAAGGCCGCCCAGTCTTAAGAATCCCGGCGTGAGCTTAACTGGGGAGAGTCAAGAGAATTTGTGAAAAAACTTTAGGAGGAGAAACAATGGATTTTGACTGGCGGATACTAATAGTATTGATGCCCGTTTTGTTGGCTGGCGGCTGGGCCGTATACAACATCGGCGCTATTGCTCTGACACAAGTTCAGAAATTGTTGAACAAGCAAACTTAAACTTAGCTTCTTTAGAGCTACTTTCAGAGCCGACTGTTTCTTAAGATACAAAAACAGTCGGCTAATTCATGTTTATTTACTGTAAAATCCTTGGCAAAAGTTAAAATCATTTCTCAAAAAACCCATACAGAATTGATGAACTCGGAAAGTGAATCTATCGGCTGCGATCGCTTAAAGAAAATCAAACTATTGGTCAAACACACTCCCACCAAAATATGAGACAATCACAAAGGTAATTTCACTGAAAAAAACCCCGAAAAACTCAGAAGTTTAACCTGTAGGGAAGATCGGTAACATTGTCAACGTTGAACTCCTATATCTTGAGATAGATTATGCTTTTTCCCAGATCGAGCGGTATTCTAGTCCACCCCACATCCTTTCCCAGTCGATTCGGCGTAGGCGACATGGGAATAGAAGCCTATCGCTTTATTGACTTTTTAGTAGAAAGCGACCAGCAATACTGGCAAATATTGCCACTGGGCCCCACAGGATACGGCAATTCTCCTTATTCGTGCTATTCAGCAATGGCAGGAAATCCGATGCTGATCAGCCCGGAAATATTGCGAGACGAGCAATTGGTAACTGATGAAGACTTGGCTAATTGGCCCGAATTTCCCCTCGATTATGTAGAGTTCGAGCGCGCAGTGGCGCTGAAATTGCCGTTGCTCAAAAAAGCCTCCGAAAATTTTAAGGCGAAAGCATCGCCGGTGCAGCAAAGAGAATTTTCGGCTTTTTGCGAAAGCAAAGCATCATGGCTGGAAGATTATGCCTTGTTTATGGCTCTCAAAGAATTTTTTGGTGGTGTTAGCTGGAACAATTGGGAACCAGATATTGCTCATCGAAAACCCGATGCGCTAGACAAGTGGCGGCAGCAGCTAAATGCTGAGATTTATTACTACAAATACGTCCAGTTTGAGTTTTTTCGCCAGTGGACGGAGTTGAAGCGTTATGCTAACCTGCGGGACATTAAAATTATTGGTGACATTCCAATTTATGTAGCTCACGATAGCGCAGATGTATGGTCTCATCCCGAAACATTCTGCTTGGATGAACCCACGGGAGAACCAGCTTTAATGGCGGGAGTTCCCCCTGATTACTTCAGCAGTACAGGTCAATTGTGGGGCAACCCTGTCTACAATTGGGAGGAGTTGCAAGCAAATAATTTCCAGTGGTGGGTGCAGCGTTTTGAAGCGATTTTTGATTATGTAGACGTGACTCGAATAGACCACTTTAGAGGATTTGAGGCATACTGGGCTGTTAAGCGCGGCCAAAAAAATGCGATCGAGGGAGAGTGGATTCAAGCGCCGGGAACAGCTTTGTTTGAGGTAATTAACGAGAAGTTTGGCAACCTGCCAATTATCGCTGAGGATTTAGGGGTAATTACTCCTGAAGTGGAAGCTTTGCGCGATCGCTTTGAGTTTCCGGGAATGAAGATTTTGCAGTTTGCTTTTAACTCAGGTCCCCACGAACCTTTTTTGCCTTTTAACTACGAACGTAACTGTGTAGTCTACACCGGGACTCACGACAACGATACGACTGTCGGATGGTTCAATCAACTGCAACACCACGAAAGAGAAGACGTTTATCGTTATTTGGGCTGCCTCGATCCCCAAGGGATTCATTGGTCTTTAATCCGCATGGCTTGGTGTTCGATTGCTAATTTGGCAGTTGTTCCGTTTCAAGACTTGTTGGGTTTGGGTGCAGATGCCAGGATGAATTTTCCAGGGAAAGCAGAGGGAAATTGGGGGTGGCGATATCGGGCAGAAGCTTTGAATTGGGAAGTGCGCGATCGGCTTAAAACCATGACTTACATCTGCGGGCGTTCCCCTAAGAGAAATTAAAAATGGGTAATTTGTTATTTGTTATTTGTTATTTGTTATGAGAAAAACTCTTAACTACTAACAAGTAACAACTAACTATTACCCATTACCAATTACCAATTATCCTTCTTTTTTGGCTTTTTCTGAAGGCTTGAGTTCGTCAGCTTTGAAAACAACTTGTTTGACAACTCCAGGGTCTCCAAGTTGCTCGGCTTGTCCGTTATTAAAGGCAATTAGTACCCCGCCGGCGTTGCCCGCTACCACCACTAATTTGTCTTTAGCTTGCCAAGTGCGCTGAGTCCCAGAAGGCAAAGTTCCCTCAAACTCGGTTTTGCCATCGATTTCAATTTGCAACCACGATTCTTCCTTGAAAGTGACGCTAACCATTACTGGTTTATCGCTAGATTTATTTAAATTTCCCTCTTTTGTTCCCGCTTGTAGAGTTGTGTAAGTATCCACTTTCTGCTTTTTGGCGAGGCGATCGGAATCGGCTGCTAAACGGGCTTGTTGTTCTTGAAGAGCGAGTTGTTCTTTGACCAGCTCGTTTTTTTCTGTTAAGGAACCACCCATCAATTGAGACAAGCTATTGACAGAAAAGATAATTAGAAATGTGTAAAACAGGTACAAGTGCATCGGCCGCAACTGAGGCCATTTTTGCCAGGATAACTTGGATACCGATTGAGGTGCTGGTTCGATCGGGAAAAAGTCGGCAAACTCAGCCCCATCCAAACCCATGACCTCGGCGTACCGCTTGATCAAACCTTGAGTGTAGACTGGTTCGGGAAGTCGATCGAGTTGACCATCCTCGATCGCCTGTAGCAGATCCCGCCGAATCATCGTCACCACAGCTACTTTGTCCAAGCAAATCGACTCTTGTTCCCGGAACTGGCGGAGTTTTGCGCCAATTTCTGCTAGCTTTTCGGCGCGTTCTGCCTCTTGGGAAGGCACCTTTTTTTTAGTGGTTTTGAAAAGTAAAAAAAATAAATTCTTTGTCATAGGCTGTGCTTCCTGATGTTGACTGGCACATTGGTTGAGGTTAGGTTGACTAGACTCCATAAAAAAATAATTTCAGAATTTGTAAGAGGTCGGAAGCAGCCTACTGGCAATATTGGCTCCGAAGGTGGCTGCAATTGAATCGAGCCAATGGCTGTGCGGTGCAGGCCCAGCACGGGATATCCTAACTGCTCGGCGGTTCGCCGAATTTGTCGATTTCTCCCTTCTGATAAAATAACCGACAACATGGTTTGGTCGCGAGTGCGATCGAGGACTTCTACTTGAGCTGGCATAGTCTTTCTGCCGGCTAACACGATCCCCTGACGCCACGCTTGCAGTACCGGTTCGGGAGGATGTCCCTGCACCCAAACCTGATAAGTTTTGGATATCGAATGACGCGGATGAGTCAAACAAAATGTCAGCTTACCATCATTAGTCAGTAGCAGTGCGCCCGTAGAATCTGCATCTAAGCGTCCTACCGGGTGGATGCCTTGACCTGAACGTAGTTTGGGAGGTAGCAAGTCCAGAACTTTCGATCGCGCCCTGGGGTCGCGGCAAGTCGAAACTACCCCAGGGGGTTTATGAAGTAACAGATAGACTGACGCTGGTCGTTCTGTCGCCTTGACCGGCACTCCATCGACTTCGATCTGATCGATATCTGGATTAGCTTTTTGTCCTAAATTCGCTATCTCACCATTGACTCGCACTCGTCGAGCGATCATCATTTGTTCAGCTTGACGGCGAGAGGCGATGCCCCACTGGGCGAGGATTTTTTGTAGCCTTTCATCTGACATGACGGGAGTTTGGAAACGCCCAACTCAAGAGTTGGGGAAGGAAATACGAGAGGTTGAATTGATTAACCGTGTCTCATCAACACTGGTGTGACTTTGGATTTAAAAGTTGGTGAATCTTTCTCTTCCAATACCCCTAGATTTCTTGGGGGTTTACGGACTCCTAGGCCGACAGCTTCGTAAAGTTGTTGCTTGGATGGCAGTCCAGCTAAATCTTGACACGATTTAGACAAACTATATACAAGTGTTACTTTACAGGAAGAGTTTTATTTTGGATGCTTTCGATACATTTAGCCCCGACCAATTAGGCAATCGGTGTCTCTGGTATGTGTTAGGCGCTAGCTGACTGTGTGAATCTGACATCGTAAATCGGAAATTTTGTAAACTTCATTTCCTGATTTGGAACAAATTATACTGTTGGCGAAACCGTACAAAGCTTGGCACATCAGCAGATTGTCCCGATGCAATAACCCTGAAGATTGTATGAAAACTCTAGGTTTTCACTCTCGATCGCAATTCCTGCACCTTCGCTCGACTGCTGGTTACAAAGGTGTGGGTTTAGACCAGACAATTATAAACTAACACTAAAACAAATACTAGCTTTATAGTTAAATTTGCGGTAGTCTGAGCTTCCATACATGAGAACGCTGGCAACCAGGGAGCTAGGGGGGACAATTTTCCCTACTTTCGGCGATGGGGAGCCTCAGCCAGAATCCCCGCACCTCAAGCAGCCCGGATGGTGTAATTTTTGTGTTTGAATATGAAAGTTCATATTCTGAAATCTTTTATGACAGTCGATCGCAATTCTTGGGAATTTGACAATGGATCTGGCCCTACTGGCGAACTGGGAAGTGCTAATCTCGGTCATCTGCAGGGTTCGGGGATACCATCGAGGAGTCAAGGTAGCCGGATCGCCAGTGCAGTGCTGTCTCCGGCGGTGCAGTTGTGGCTGCGATCGCAAGTTCAGCAGGTGTCAGAGTTGAGCGTGAAAATTGAGGGGAGCGATCGACAACTCTTCAGTGGTGCGATCCCCAAAGTAACGGCAACAGCTCGCGGTGCTGTCTATCAGGGACTGCATCTAACCTCCGTCGCCCTAGAGGGTGCTGGCATCCGCGTTAACCTCGGTCAAGTTATCAAAGGTCAACCACTCCGCCTTGTAGAATCCTTTCCCGTATTCGGCGTTTTACGGCTAATTCAAGCCGATCTAAATGCGTCGCTGAAAGCACCTTTGCTGGCGGACGCTTTGAGCGATTTTTTGCTGCCAATACTGCCACTGGGCGATCGGGAACAGCCTCTGAGATTACAAAATTCGCAAATAGTAATTAATGCAGGTTTGTTGACGCTTTCTGCTGTTATTTTGCGACAGGAAGGTACGCAAATTCCCTTTGTATTGCGGACTGGTTTGAGGATGGTTAGCGGTCACGAATTGATGTTAGAAAATCCAGCAATCGAATTTTCAAAATCATCTACTAATCATATTTTAGAGAGTTTTAAAATTGATTTCGGACCAGAAGTTGAAATTGAGGAGTTAGTTTTGAATACCGGGGAAATAGTTTGTAGGGGTGGAATTAGAGTTTTGCCTTAGTTAGCTAACAGTTGGCTGTATCTAAGGTTATTGGCTATTGGGAGTTGAATGCCCTAAAGATTATTGAACCACGAGGCTACTGTTCAACTTATTATTTTCAAAAGCATTTAGGGCTCTCTCGGATGTTTGCTGTAAAATGTAGCAAATAATACTAAACTTCTGAATAAGGAAAGCTGAAACCCTAGATTTTGCTAGATCATAATCATTACTTATCACCATAATTACGAGATAGCCAAATAGAGAAAGGATATCGATCTGGGTTGTTGTTATGTTTATCTCTTTGCTGAGACTAATCTAGATTGTTCACATCTTCATGTTTGTTTCCTTCTCTCAATTTACGACCCAAATATTTAGCTCCTCTACGACCGACAAACTTAGCTCCTGCTGATAAAATGCTTTGGTCTTGTTCCTGAGAATTGTTTGGGTTTTTGATATCTTTTTTGTCTCTCCCAAAACTAGCAATAAATTCAAAAGCTGGTATCAAGCCTACTAGCAATATTAGCACCACCAAAACTATCGGCATCAGCAATAATCCCAGCAATAGTACAGCACCCTTACCCTTCAGACTAACCAAGATGATGGTGATAATGTTCTCCCACCAAGAACAGCCCCAGCGTCCACAAAATTCTGCCAAAATTAGTTGCATTAGATTTTAACTCCTTAAACTGTATGTGCCTAACTTTTTTGTTCCAACCGTGCTTTGTGCTTTCCTTAAGAGAAGAGCCGATCGCACTTT
>RDXH01000278.1 GCA_004292745.1 Oscillatoriales cyanobacterium
AATTAAAAAAAAATCTCGTTCACCAACAAGAGTTTTTTACCGCAGAGAGCGCAGAGAGCGCAGAGAGTGCTGAAAGGAACATGAATTATACCTCTTTCTTCTCTGACTCTGTGTCCTCTGCGCTCTCTGTGGTTAATTAAAAAAAAATCTCGTTCACCAACACTTTATCAAGTATCATAATGAAACGGATATTTTTAGTAGGTGCTCCCAGAAGCGGTACAACACTACTTCAAAGTTTGTTAGCCTCTCATCCTGAAGTTATTTCTTTTCCTGAATCTAAGTTTTTTCACTATTTACTGTATAATAAGTTTGTCAAAAAGTTTCCCGATAGACTGTCAGCTTTTTTTAAGGATGAGATTAATCGTCCTGAGTTTTTGCAGAATTTTGATCTTAGCCAATCTACGGAACTTAAAGTGAGTTGGTTTGTCGGAGTTTTAGATGGTTTGGCTGCGGAAGATCGGAAAAGCATTTGGTTGGAAAAAACGCCGGAACACATATATTTTATTAAAGATATAGAGCGTTTTTTACCCGATGCTAAATTTATACATATTTTGCGAAATGGTATGGATACCATCGCTTCTCTCTATGAAGCTACTAGGAGTTCTCCAGAATTGTGGGGGGATGGCTGGGATTTAGACCATTGTATTAAACGTTGGAAAGAAGGGGTGTTAATTAGCCATAAATATGTTAATGACTCTCATCATAAATTGGTTAAATATGAGGATCTTTTAGAGAATAAAACTAAATTTTTGGCTGATATTTGTGATTTTTTTGGCATTGAGTATGATAGTCAAATGCTGGTTAATTATAAAGCTAAAGCTGCTAATTTGAGTTTGAATTTACCTTGGCATAAGGGAATTGAAAGAGATATTCAAATCCCTAATGTTCACAAATATCATGGTATTTTTAAGAGCCATGAAATTCAATATATTTTAGAAAAAATCAAGGGGGTAAATTCTGAATTTGTCTATGAATTTAAGGTGGAGGTGACTGAACCAATTTCGGATATTTCTATTCCGCAAATATTCGATCGCCTTTGCTGTACAATCCAACTAGAAGGTGTTAAACTGGGTATTGTTGAATTGCCAGTCTGTGATGGGATGGTGGCTGGTGTGGTTTTGGCGGATGCGATCGCAGCTAAGTTTGCTTGGCTAATTCTCCAACGCTTTTTTCAACACAGAGCCTGGGAAAGTATACATGAATTATCGGAAAGTTCCCTGAGTAGATTGCATCGAAAACTTGAGTGGAGGGAATTTTTACAGGAAATATGGGATTGTCCAATTTCATCTTCTGATTATTTCTCTAATCGCACTTTAACTATCGATGAAGCCTCAATTATTAGTCTGACTCAAGACTTGATTGCTGTGGAGGTTAGCGCCGAATTGCCTAATATTCAAGTTGACTTTTCGGAAATTGATGTGCTGGTAAAAGTAGGCGGTGTTGCGATTGGAATTGTAACTGTTGCTGTTGATAATAATTTTGTTTCTGCTCAACAATTGCGATCGGCAATTACTCAAAATACCAATTTTGAATTGTGTGTGGCTGCTGTGCGGGAGGCTTTGTTGGGAAAACCGCTAAACGGTAAGATGTCCCTGCGATCGCATTTAGCCGCCTCTGCTCAAAAAATGGCGAATGCGCCCGACGGGTTGAATGCAGCGGGTTCTGAGGGCATTTACCCCCAAAATGCGGTGATATTTGACCGGTGCGAAAGGGCGATCGGAACGAGTGCTAGTCGTCGGGCCGCACTACCAGTGGCGGCGCTGCGGGAATTAGCAGAAGCTGCGACAATTGCGGGGGAACCGATAATGCAAATTCCCCTAGATAACGAGTTACCTAAACAAGTAATTTACGCACCGGAAATCATGGCGCGAAATTCGCCCTATAAAGAAGTTTCTCAATTAACTGAAACTCAAGTTTTTCACAATCAGACAGTTAATCAAAAGCTACCAATTTTTGCGTACCGTCGCATTTCTCCTAACGGTTTAAATGCAGTTACTCCGCAGGTTTTTGAACAACAGTTGCAGCGTCTTAAAAACAAAGGTTACTATAGTGTTAGTTGGTCAAGTTTGCAAAGTGCGAAACTAACTAAAACTGCTTTACCTGGTAAACCTGTATTGCTGACTTTTGACGGCGGCTATCTCGACTTTTTTGAATATGCTTTCCCTCTGCTAAAACAGTTTGACTTTACTGCGACTGTTTTTGTAGTAACAGATTCCATAGGTAAGACAAATAGTTGGGAAAAAGCAGATTCGGAAGCAGTGCAATTAATGGGATGGCCCGAACTTATACAACTGCGGAATGCTGGGATGGATATTGGTTCCCTGTCTGCGACTTATCAACCTCTGACTGGTTTGTCGCCGACAGAAATTGTGCGGGAAGGGGCAAAATCTCGTGCTATTTTGGAACGCGGATTGGGGAAATCTGTCAAATGTTTTGCTTATCCCTACGGGAGTGTGGATCAAATTGTCGAGCATTTAATAGGATCTGTAGGCTATACTTTTGGTGTATCTTACGGCTTAAAATTTAGTAGTTTTGCAGATTCTTTATTGTCGCTTCCTCGGATGCAAGTTACCGCAGCTAATTTTAGGAAATTAGGTTTGTAGAATCAGAGGGCACTCCGTTGGGTGGCTGCGGGTTGATTGAAATTTTTGGTTTTCATCACATATGGTTGATGAAACCAGCCCCCACAATGGTATTAACGCAACTAACAACAGTATTTATGGGTGAAAATTATGAAATACGATCCTAATAAACACCACCGCCGCTCAATTCGTCTGCCAGAATATGATTATAGGACTCCCGGTGCATATTTTATCACTATTTGCAGTTGGCAGCGCGAATGTTTATTCGGCAAAGTCATTGATGATACAATGCAATTGAGTCCCTATGGTAAAACTGTTTTATTCAATTGGAGCATTCTTCCCAAACGTTACCCAAACGTGGCATTAGACAATTTTATTGTGATGCCAAATCACGTCCACGGAATTATTGTTTTAAAAGATAGCCAAGCAATAAATTATACAGAATCAGATAAACTTGGGCTGAGAAAATCAAAAATCCATCCTTTATCAGAAATTGTGCGGGGTTTGAAAACATTTTCGGCGCGGCGAATTAACCAAATGCGATATTTGACTGGCGTATCGGTTTGGCAACGGGGTTATTACGAACATATCATCCGCAATGAAGAATCATTATTTGCCATTCGCGAATATATAATTAATAATCCTTTGTTGTGGGCAAAAGATGAATTATATCCTCATAATTCAGTCAAAATTAATGAATCTAGTCCCCTGGCGATCGAATGGAATGGCAAATCTTATCTACAGTCGATCGTACTATAACATTGTGTCAATAGCCCTCCGGGGCGGGTTTCACCAACAATCTATGTGAAAAACCAACAATCTCAAAAACCCGCCCCCACTTGGGCGACGAATCGGCATCCAAATTCCCCAAATAATCGTAGGGGCGGGTTTCACCAACAATCTATGTGAAAAACCAAGAATATAATAAACCCGCCCCCACCCAGCGACAAATCGCAATCTACCTTTTTGAAAGGCGATCGCCAGATTAATCTAAATTATCGGTTGGGTGGGGGCGGGTTTATCTAGATTGTTTGTATTCATCAAATATCATTCGTAAAACCCGCCCCTACAAGGCCTCTTACCAACCCTAAAAAATTACCATTCTATCTAGCCAAAATTCCCGTAGGGGCGGGTTTTACAAACAATAATTGCCGAAAATCGACAATCTCATAAACCCGCCCCCACTTGGGCGAAAAGTCCCTCAAAATTCAATTCCCTCCGGGGCGGGTTTCACCAACAATCTATGTGAAAAACCAACAATCTCAAAAACCCGCCCCCACTTGGGCGAAAAGTCCCTCAAAATTTAATTCCCTCCGGGGCGGGTTTCACCAACAATCTATGAGAGAAACCAAGAATATAATAAACCCGCCCCCACCCAACAAACAATCCAAATACATATGTTTTAAAGCCTCGCACAAATCAGGTTAATCTAGATTATCGGCGGTGTGGGGGCGGGATGATCTAGATTGTTTGTATTCATCAAATATTCTTCTTAAAGCGGAGTGTGATATACATCACCCCAGGAATAACAGCAATAACCTCAGCAGGTATGTTACCAGTTATCGCAAAAAAGATAAGTGTAGCGACATAGCAAAATCCAAACAATAGAGCATTAGAAACCATAAGTACCTCAGTAACGAGTGGGGAGAAGAATGAGAAATTTAGAGATTTTGTAAGATCACAGTACGAGTTTCCATTCAATTAGTTTCCCCAACGAGTGGGGAGAGGACAACCAGGTAGCACACCAAACAAGATTGTTTCGCTAGCTTGCAGTTTCCATTCAATTAGTTTCCCCAACGAGTGGGGAGGCTAGTGATATGTGGTACAACTTCTCTCGCATGAGAATCGTGAAAAGTTTCCATTCAATTAGTTTCCCCAACGAGTGGGGAGTGCGTAACACGATCGCGCCAAATAGAAAGCCCTGTTAAGTTTCCATTCAATTAGTTTCCCCAACGAGTGGGGAGAAACACAGTCACCCGACTGGTTCAATCTGCCATCGAGTTTCCATTCAATTAGTTTCCCCAACGAGTGGGGAGTTCGATTTCGTAAAAGAGATAGAAAATACCAACCAATCTGGTTTCCATTCAATTAGTTTCCCCAGCGAGTGGGGAGGGGGAGACATCTACATTAGTAGCTGCTGACCCCAAGAACCGTTTCCATTCAATTAGTTTCCCCAGCGAGTGGGGAGATGTAATCTACCACCATAAGGGCTGTGGATAAGGTTGTTTCCATTCAATTAGTTTCCCCAACGAGTGGGGAGATCAAGAAGAACATTATCATACCTGCTATCGAGGCCGCTATGAGTTTCCATTCAATTAGTTTCCCCAACGAGTGGGGAGAGGTGTTACACCTGTAGAGTATGCCATGAATGTATTCTTGAGTTTCCATTCAATTAGTTTCCCCAACGAGTGGGGAGTCACAAGCGTTGAGCAAGTTTGCATCAGTCAACACTTTTTTATGTTTCCATTCAATTAGTTTCCCCAACGAGTGGGGAGATCTTACAACCTCAAGAATTACTTCGGAATTAAAAAGCCGAGTTTTGATGTTTCCATTCAATTAGTTTCCCCAACGAGTGGGGAGAGTATGTCCGTTTCCTCTGGGTTATACGAGAAGGGGATGAAGTTTCCATTCAATTAGTTTCCCCAACGAGTGGGGAGCGAATATGTCATTGATGGAATATGTCAATACTACGCTACTCCACAAGTTTCCATTCAATTAGTTTCCCCAACGAGTGGGGAGTTACAATATGGTAATCAACATGGCAGGCTTACCCCGTTTCCATTCAATTAGTTTCCCCAACGAGTGGGGAGTGCTATGCCAATCAGCAGGTGCATCGTCCCTCATGTTTCCATTCAATTAGTTTCCCCAACGAGTGGGGAGGGTAGCTGCTGATCTACAAGCCCAGAACATAATCAAGAGTTTCCATTCAATTAGTTTCCCCAACGAGTGGGGAGGCATAGAAGTAATCAGAGTACATACCAGCCATCTGCAGTTTCCATTCAATTAGTTTCCCCAACGAGTGGGGAGTTGACATCATAATGCGCGCTGCATTAACACCAGGCAGTAGCTGTTTCCATTCAATTAGTTTCCCCAACGAGTGGGGAGAGCAAGCTCTAAAGAACAAAGCCGGCATGTAATCAAACCAATAGGTTTCCATTCAATTAGTTTCCCCAACGAGTGGGGAGAACAGATAAGGAAAATCAGTCAGTCAAGAAAAAACGTTTCCATTCAATTAGTTTCCCCAACGAGTGGGGAGGAAAGAGGGGTTTGAGCGAGGTTGCCATCCAGATTGTTTCCATTCAATTAGTTTCCCCAACGAGTGGGGAGAAT
>RDXH01000408.1 GCA_004292745.1 Oscillatoriales cyanobacterium
AAAATTATTTTCGCAAAACGCTTGACAAGCCCTTGCGAAATAAGTATATTAATAAAGCGCCAGAGAGAGAGCGGTTCACACCGCGAACTTAAGGCACAGAGAACTGAACCTAGAAAAAAGAATAGTTTGAAAGCTTAAAGCACTATTAACCTCGTCAAAAAAATGAAGGATAGAGAGTCAAAGCGGAAGCTAATACTCAATATCACAAACAACGAGAAAAAAGTCAAGTATCAGAGCGAACAGAGATGTAAAACTCGGATAAATTGACAGTAAGCCAAAAAAACAATCCAACACGGAGAGTTTGATCCTGGCTCAGGATGAACGCTGGCGGTCTGCTTAACACATGCAAGTCGAACGGAGTAGAAATACTTAGTGGCGGACGGGTGAGTAACGCGTGAGAATCTGGCTTCAGGACGGAGACAACAGTTGGAAACGACTGCTAACCCCCGATGTACCGAAAGGGAAAATATTTATAGCCTGAAGATGAGCTCGCGTCCGATTAGCTAGTTGGAGAGGTAAAAGCTCACCAAGGCGACGATCGGTAGCTGGTCTGAGAGGACGATCAGCCACACTGGGACTGAGACCAGTGGGGAATTTTCCGCAATGGGCGAAAGCCTGACGGAGCAAGACCGCGTGGGGGAAGAAGGCTCTTGGGTTGTAAACTCCTTTTCTCTGGGAAGAACAAAATGACGGTACCAGAGGAATCAGCATCGGCTAACTCCGTGCCAGCAGCCGCGGTAAGACGGAGGATGCAAGCGTTATCCGGAATGATTGGGCGTAAAGCGTCCGCAGGTGGCAGTTCAAGTCTGCTGTCAAAGACCGGGGCTTAACCTCGGAAAGGCAGTGGAAACTGAACAGCTAGAGTATGGTAGGGGCAAAGGGAATTCCTGGTGTAGCGGTGAAATGCGTAGAGATCAGGAAGAACATCGGTGGCGAAGGCGCTTTGCTGGACCATAACTGACACTCAGGGACGAAAGCTAGGGGAGCGAATGGGATTAGATACCCCAGTAGTCCTAGCCGTAAACGATGGATACTAGGTGTTGTCTGTATCGACCCGGACAGTGCCGTAGCTAACGCGTTAAGTATCCCGCCTGGGGAGTACGCACGCAAGTGTGAAACTCAAAGGAATTGACGGGGGCCCGCACAAGCGGTGGAGTATGTGGTTTAATTCGATGCAACGCGAAGAACCTTACCAGGACTTGACATGTCGCGAATCTTCTTGAAAGAGAGGAGTGCCTTCGGGAGCGCGAACACAGGTGGTGCATGGCTGTCGTCAGCTCGTGTCGTGAGATGTTGGGTTAAGTCCCGCAACGAGCGCAACCCTCGTGTTTAGTTGCCATCATTAAGTTGGGAACTCTAAACAGACTGCCGGTGACAAACCGGAGGAAGGTGGGGATGACGTCAAGTCAGCATGCCCCTTACGTCCTGGGCTACACACGTACTACAATGGTAGGGACAGAGGGCAGCCAACTCGCGAGAGAGAGCTAATCCCGTAAACCCTGCCTCAGTTCAGATTGCAGGCTGCAACTCGCCTGCATGAAGGCGGAATCGCTAGTAATCGCAGGTCAGCATACTGCGGTGAATCCGTTCCCGGGCCTTGTACACACCGCCCGTCACACCATGGAAGTTGGCCACGCCCGAAGTCATTACTCTAACCTTTCGAGGGGGAGGATGCCGAAGGCAGGGCTGATGACTGGGGTGAAGTCGTAACAAGGTAGCCGTACCGGAAGGTGTGGCTGGATCACCTCCTTTTAGGGAGACCATCTGAGGCTATTAGCTCAGTTGGTTAGAGCGCACCCCTGATAAGGGTGAGGTCCCTGGTTCAAATCCAGGATGGCCCACCTGGAAACAAGTGATAAATTTTCAGTGCTGAGTGAAGGAACCAAAAGTCCCCAATGCAGCCCAGAAAAATGACGCACTAGCTTAGTGGGGGTATAGCTCAGTTGGTAGAGCGCCTGCCTTGCACGCAGGAAGTCAGCGGTTCGAGTCCGCTTACCTCCACTCTCACTCAACCAAGCCAAGAATTAACACAGAATAAGTAGAAATCAGCACCTAGACCAGCCGAAAGCTAGTCAGAATGCTGGAGTCTCGACTCTAGTAAGAACCTTGAAAACTGCATAGAAACAAAGTAATCATCAAACAGGTGAGGAAGCTGAGCAATCAGCAGGGCTCACCAAAGACCATCAGTAAATGATGTTGGTCAAGTTACAAAGGGCTAACGGTGGATACCTAGGCACACAGAGGCGATGAAGGACGTGGCGACCGACGATAAGCTCCGGGGAGCTGGAAGCAAGCATTGATCCGGAGATGTCCGAATGGGGCAACCCAGTAAGTACCAACTGAATAAATAGGTTGGTGCGGCGAACCCAGCGAATTGAAACATCTTAGTAGCTGGAGGAAGAGAAAGCAATAGCGATTTCCCAAGTAGTGGTGAGCGAACGGGAAACAGCCTAAACGTAAGGCTAAATACTACTGTGTGACCGATAGTGAACCAGTACCGCGAGGGAAAGGTGAAAAGAACCCCGGAAGGGGAGTGAAATAGAACATGAAACCGTTAGCTTACAAGCAGTGGAAGGACGATTTAACGTCTGACCGCGTGCCTGTTGAAGCATGAGCCGGCGAGTTATAGGCAGTGGCGGGTTAAGACCCTATGGGTTGCAGCCAAAGCGAAAGCGAGTTTGACAAGAGCGTCAGTGTGAAAGCACAAGTCACTGTTTATAGACCCGAACCCGGGTGATCTAACCATGTCCAGGATGAAGCTTGGGTAACACCAAGTGGAGGTCCGAACCGACTGATGTTGAAAAATCAGCGGATGAGGTGTGGTTAGGGGTGAAATGCCAATCGAACCCGGAGCTAGCTGGTTCTCCCCGAAATGTGTTGAGGCACAGCGGTCGAGAT